>SKJM01000601.1 GCA_007122045.1 Planctomycetales bacterium
CTCAACCAGCAACGGTGGTGGACGATTACGCGTGCCCGCCTCTGCGCGCAGCACATCATTCGAGAGCGTCTTGGTGCATGCGGCCTGCCGGAGTGAGCATGAGCGAAGCGACCCCAACCGGACATTTCACGCTGGGCGTTTCGCCGGAATGCTACCGGCTTCCGCACCCGCATCTGGGCCTTCCGGTAATCCTGGTTATTCGTCGCGTCCTTTGCCGCGCGTTTGAGATACTGCGCCAGGATGGGAAGTTCAATCTCGCCGCTGCTGCGGAAGACCAAGTCACCGCTGCCCTTCGGGCGGTCATCGAGAACGACCTTCGACAGACGGGCAGCGTTCCCGGCTTCAACCGTCGAGCCTACGAGCCGGTCGAGCGGCAAGGCCAAGTGGCCAATTATGATGGAACACGGCCGGCCAAGTCGCCCGATCTTTGCTTCAAGCTCCGACACGATGATTATGAACCGCGGATGGTGTTGTCCGAGTACGATGCGCTATTCGTCGAATGCAAGCCTGTGGACGCTGCCCATTTCGCTGGCCGAGACTATTGCGAGAAGGGCCTTATCCGATTCGTCCGTGGCGACTACGCATGGGCCATGCAGGAGGGCATGATGCTCGCTTATGTTCGCGATGGCAGGACCATTGCCGGTCACCTGATTCCAGCGATGAGCGAACCGCGCCACATGGCTTCTCTCGCGATCGTCGAACTACCGGCCCCTTGTACCGCACCGGGGGCGGGAGCAGATGCCCACATGGAGGCCATTCACCTGAGCAAGCATCGTCGCAGTTTTCCCTGGCCGGACCGAAAGGGAGACGCCAGTGACATCACGATCTATCATCTATGGCACGATTGCAGCTAACTGCCGGCCTCGGTGGGAGCGGTGCAACGCAACCGACACCTCGAAATCGGGACAAGGCGGCACAAGTCGGCGGTTCGCCGAATCACGCCCGGCAGGCGGCAGAAACCGGGGGCTTACGGTCTCCGCTCGCCTACTCTTCGGCCGCGGCCAGCGCCTGGTCGAGGTCGGCCAGGATGTCGTCCACGTCCTCCAGCCCGACGCTGATACGCACGTAGTCGTCCGAGATGCCGGCGGCGCGAAGCTCCTCGTCGGTCTGCTGCGAGTGGGTGGTCGAGGCGGGGTGAATGACCAGCGTCTTGGCGTCGCCGATGTTGGCCAGGTGCGAGGCCAGCCGGACCGACTCGATGAACCGCCGCGCGGCCTCGCGCCCGCCCTTGATGCCGAACCCCAGGATCGATCCGCAACCTTTGGGAAAGTAACGCTTCGCCAGCGCGTGGCCGGGGTGCGAGGGGAGGCCCGGGTAGTTGACCCACGTTACCTGCGGATGGGCCTCGAGCCACTCGGCCACCCGCTGGGCGTTCTCGCAGTGCCGCGGCATGCGTAGGTGCAGCGTTTCGATGCCCTGGAGGAACAGGAACGCGTTCATCGGGCTCATCACTCCGCCCAGGTCGCGCAGCCAGTGCGTGCGGCAGGTGATGATGTAGCACAACTCGCCCACCGCCTCGTGGAAGACGGCGCCGTGGTATGACGGGTCGGGCTCGGTGAATTGCGGCCAGCGCCCGGGGTCCTTCGCCCAGTCGAACCGGCCGCTGTCGACAATCGCGCCGCCGATGCTCGTGCCGTGCCCGCCGATGAACTTCGTCGTGCTGTATACGACGATATCGGCCCCGTGGTCAAACGGGCGGAACAGGATGGGGGTCATCACCGTGTTGTCGCACACCAGCGGCAGGCCGTGGCGGTGGGCGACGTCGGCCAGGGCCTCGTAGTCGAGCACATCATTTTTCGGGTTGGCCACCGTTTCGATGTACACCGCCCGCGTGTTCGGCCGGATGGCCGCCTCGACCGCCTCGGGCCGCGTGGCGTCGACGAACGTCACGTCGATGCCCAGCCGCTTGAGCGTTTGCCCGAACAGCGTGAGCGTACCGCCGTACAGGGCCGCGGCCGAAACGATATGCTGCCCGGCGTGGGCCAGGTTGAACAGGGCCACGCTGATGGCCTGCTGCCCGCTGCTGAGCCCCAGCGCGCCCACCCCGCCTTCGAGGGCCGCCAGGCGCTGCTCGAACACGTCGGTCGTGGGGTTCATCAGCCGGGTGTATATCCAGCCCATCTCCTTCAAGGCAAAGAGGTCGGCCGCGTGCTGCGTATCGCGGAAGCAATAGCTGGTGGTCTGGTGGATGGGCACGGCGCGGGAGCCGGTCGTGGGGTCGGGCTGCTGGCCGGCGTGCAGCGCGAGCGTTCCCAGCCCGCGAAAAGGGAAATCGTTTTGGGCTTCGTTCGACATGGCTTGTGGTTCCCGGCTTACCGCCTGCGCCGCGGCTGCCGTTCGCGGAGGTCCTTCAGTTCGTCCCACCGTTCGTCGCGGATGGCGTTGGCCTTGGCCCGGTCGGCTTCGGCCCTGGCGGGCTCGTTCAACACAGTGCGGTAGAGGATGGCGCGCTGGTCGTAGGGGTAGGCATCGGTCGGGTCGAGTTCGATGGCCTTGGAGAAATCGGCGAC
>SKJM01000816.1 GCA_007122045.1 Planctomycetales bacterium
GAGCGCAGCCGCCGCGTTCAGCCGTCCGCCGGTGATGGTGATTCCCTCGAGGGCGGCCACTTCGTCCACACTGTCGAGGATGGCCGTTTTGAGCATCGCCGGCGTAGCGTAGGGGAGAAAACCCTTCAGCAGCGCGGCCACTCCGGCCACGTGCGGCGCGGCCATCGAGGTGCCGCTGTTCGTCCCATACCCCCCGCCGCGTGTCGTACTCAAGATACTCACTCCCGGCGCTCCCAAGTGAACGGTGGTCGCGCCGTAGTTCGAGAAATCGGCCTTCTGGTCCTTACGGGTGGTGGCCGCCACCGAAATGACGCCGTCCAGCGCGAAGCTGGCCGGATACTGGGGGTCGGCGTCGTTATCGTTGGTGTCGTTGCCGGCGGCGGCCACAAACAGCACGCCCGCATCGATTCCCGCCGCGATGGCATCCTTAAACGATTGGGAGAAGCCCCCGCCGCCGTAACTGTTGTTGGTCACCGGCAGGTTGACGCCGAACTGGGAAGCCATGGTCGTGGCGTAATTGACGGCGTTGGTGGCGGCGGTGCTCGTTCCGTCCCCTTGGTCGTCGAGGATCTTCAGCCCCATGATCTGCGCCGACCAGTTCACGCCCACCACTCCGACCCCGTTGTCGCCCACGGCGGCGATCGTGCCGGCCACGTGGGTGCCGTGCCAGTGGTCGTCGAACGGATCGTTGGTGTTGCTGACGAAGTTCCAGCCCAGCAGGTCGTCGATGTAGCCGTTGCCCGCCGTGTCCTCGCCGTCGGCCCAGGCCGGGTCGTTCAACAGGTCGTAGCCGTCGATGTACCCGTTGCCATTCAGATCGGTCACCCACGCCGCATTGGCCGGATCGTTCAGGTCGTGGAAGGTGATCAGGCCGTCGCCGGTGACGTCGACCAGTTCGGCGCGCAGGGCGGGGGGAATCTCGTCCTGGTTAATCCAGATGTTCCGGTAGAGGTCGGGGTGGGTATAGTCGACGCCCGTGTCGATCACCCCCACCACCACCTGGCTGGAACCGGTGAACAGGTCCCAGGCCTCGGCGGCGCTGACGTCGGCGCCGGGCGTGCCGCCCGACTGGCCCGTGTTGCGCAGCCCCCAAAGCTGACTGAAATAGGGGTCGTTGGGGAACGTCTGCTGGATGTGCACGCGGTAGTCGGGCTCGGCGTAACGCACGGCCGGATGGGCGGCCCAGGCGGCGGCCGCCTGCAAGATGTCGGCCTCCGGGTCGTGCAACTCGACCACCGCGGCGCTCCCTCCCGGCAGCGGCTCGATCCGTTGGGCGCCCCAGCCGGCCGGCAGGTCGGCATGCGCGGCCGGCGCCGCGACGTGGTCGGCGAACTCGACGATCAATCGACCGGGAACGTATTCGGCCGCCAGACCGGCCTGCGGCGCCAGGATCGACAGCACGCGGCGGTCTTCGAGCGGCTCGAATGCCAGACGGCGATCGTAGATTCTTCGGCACTGCGGCTGTTCACGGCGATCAGCGCGACGGCGCTCACGACATCCCCAAAGTATGCGAGGCATGGCCTCTTGGTCCCTCGAAAAGAAGGTGCCCTTCGCTCGTTTCCGGTTTTCCGCACAGCCGCCCTCTCCCCGGCAGCCCGACCAAGCCGTAGCCGAGCACCGATAACGAACCGGATACAAATTATTGTAATCGCCGGCGGCGAAAATTTCAATCCACCGTAGCCAAATAGGGCTGTGTCTTTCACATCGCCATAGGGGTTTGCGGGTAGTTTATCCCCCCCTGCATGAGGTGGTATCGAGCAGCGGCAGATGACGCTTTCACCGGCTACGCAAACGTTTACGGGCGTCCGACATTAATCGCGGCATCGAGGAAAGTTGTCCGCAGGTGGCATTGCTTACCGTTTAGGTTAGAATAAAGGGTTGGGAATCCTGGCCCCACAACCGACGCCATCCGAACCGAACGAATCGCACCGCCTCATGCCTGCCGCCTCGTGGTTGATCGTCGCCTGGCTATCGGTCATCGGGGCGGCGATCGGGAGTTTCATCAACGTGGTGGTGTGGCGGGTCCCGCGTGGGGAGAGCCTGCTGGAACCGCCCTCCCACTGCCCGAAATGCGGCCACCCGATCCGGTGGTACGACAACGTGCCCGTCCTCGGCTGGGTGTTGCTGCGCGGCCGGTGCCGCGATTGCCGGGCTGCCATCTCGGCGCGGTATCCGCTGGTCGAGGCGGCCTGCTTCACCTCGTTCCTGGTCCTGGCTATGCTCGAGTGCGGCCTGCATGGCGTCAACCTGCCCGTCCACCGCGAACCCGGCGACGAGGGGATCGTCCTGATCGTCGGCCGGTCGGGCCGCGAGTTGTACGGGATATTTCTCTTCCACCAGTTGCTCTGGTGCACCCTTCTGGCGGGCGGGCTGATCGAGTACGATGGGAACCGCGCCAGATGGCGGCTGTACGCCCCGGCGCTCGGCGCGGCGGCCCTCGCCGGAAGCGCGGCCCCGCTGCTCTACCCCGTGCCGGTCTGGGAGGGCGTCGAAGGCTGGTACGCCGGCA
>SKJM01000449.1 GCA_007122045.1 Planctomycetales bacterium
CCGAGTTGGGTAATCACGCCGAGCCGCGGCGCACACAGCCCGGCCAGCGCGGCGATCTCGCCCCGCCGGCTGGCGCCCAACTCCAGCACCGCGTAGTCGTGGTCGGGTTCGACGCCCAGCAGGCTCAAGGGCAGTCCGATGTGGTTGTTGTAATTGCGCGGGCTGGCCACCCCGCGCAGGCGCGAGCCGAGCACGGTGTGGATCATCTGGCGGGTGGTGGTCTTGCCCACACTGCCGGTCACGGCGATGGGGGTGCCGCACAACCGGCTGCGGTACCACGCCGCCGCGCGCCACAACGCGGCTTGCGCGTCGTCGACGCAGATGGCCCAACGGTCGTCGGGCACTTCGACCGCGGCGGCCGCCACGACCCCTGCGGCGCCGCGGCTGAACGCCTCGGGCACGAACGCGGCGCCGTCGCGCCGTGTTCCGCGCAGCGCCCAAAAGACCTCGCCGGCCGCCAGCGTGCGCGTATCGATGCTCACGCCGTCCAGCGGCTGCTTCGCCGCGCCGGCGACGTGGCGGCCGGCCGTCAACCGGCCTTCGATCGCGTTGCACAATTGTCCGACGGTGGTCATGGTCGTTTGCGGATGCCCGAGGGGCCGTGGGGTTGTTTGGTATAAAGCCATTGGCGCGCGATTTCGGCGTCGTCCATGGGAACGCGCCGGCCGCCGACGATCTGGAAGTGCTCATGCCCCTTGCCGGCAATCAGCACACAGTCGCCCGGCCCGGCCAGCGCGAGGGCCTGCCGGATGGCCTCGGGACGGTCCACCGCAATCAGCACGTCGGCCAGGCGGTCGAGGCCCTGGAGCACGTCGGCGATAATGGCCCGGGGGTCTTCGCCTCGCGGGTTGTCGCTGGTCAGCACGACGCAGTCGGCGTTCTGCTCGGCCGCGCGGCCCATCAGCGGGCGCTTCTGCCGGTCGCGGTCGCCGCCGCAGCCGAATACGCAGATCAGCCGGCCGCGCGTGGCCTGACGCAGCGTCCGCAGCACCTGCCGCAGGGCGTCGGGCGTATGGGCGTAGTCGACGAACACCCCGAACGGCTGCCCGCATTCAATGCGTTCCAACCGCCCGGGCACGTGGCCGGCCGCCTCCAGGCCGCGGGCGATGGTCACCAGGTCGACGCCGTAGCCGAGCCCGACCGCCGCGGCGACCATGCAGTTGTAGATGTGGTGGGTGCCGATCATCCGCGTGCGCACCGGCACGGTTTCGCTGCCGGCGGTGAGCAGGAAGGTCTGCTCGCTGAGGAACTGCTCGACGGGGGTGGCGGTAATCTCGGCGGGCGAGTAGATGCCCACGGTCAGCACCGGCCCGTCGAGTTCCGGCAGTTGCGCGGCCGAGACGGGATCGTCGGCGTTGATGACGGCCAGGCCCTCGGGTGGCAGTTGATGCAGAAGCCGGACCTTGCTCAGGCGGTAATCGGCCAGCGAGCCGTGGTAGTCGAGGTGGTCGCGGGTTATGTTGGTCAGGCAGGCGGCGTCGAACCGGACACCGGCCACCCGGTGCTGGTCGAGTGCGTGGCTCGAGACCTCCATGACGGCGTGGGAGCAGCCGTTGCGGACCATGCGGGTCAGCCAGTGGGCAAGCTGGTCGGCCGGTGGGGTGGTCCAGGGGGCGTCGCCGGCTTCGTCGCCGTCGAAATAGCCCAGGGTTCCCAATACGCCCACCTTATGCCCGGCCCGCGAAAGCACGCCGGCCAGGAGGCAGCTTGTGGTGGTCTTCCCGTTGGTGCCGGTCACACCGATGAGCTTCAGGTGCTCACTCGGGTTCCCGGCCAAGGCCTGGCACAGGCGGCCGAAGGCTTCGCGGGCGTTGGGCACGCGGAGCGCGGGAACCGGCAGGCCCGAAAGCGGCCGCTGCGAAACCACGGCGGCGCACCCCCGGGCAATGGCGTGGCTGATGTAGTCGTGCCCGTCGGCTCGTTCGCCCTCGATGGCGACGAAGAGGTTGCCCGGCTCGACACGGCGGGAATCGCAGGCGCAGCCCGTCGGGACGATGTTGCCGGCGAAGGGGGCTTCCCCGGGCGGCAACAGCGTTTCGAAACTCACCGGATGTCCTACGGCGGGACATGCTTGCATCGCCTGCGGCCTCCATGCCTTGGCTGGTGCGTCCTTGCGAAAACAACGGGCGGATTGTTCCGATTTCCGCCGTTTCGGTCAAGGCGAGATTTCACCCCACAGCATGGGGGGGTACGTGCCAGTAGGTGGCAGAGTGCGCAGGAACGGACTTGCAGGGGCCACGATGTCGCGGGGTTGGAGTTCACACTTTAGCGTGCCGGTTATCGCACATACTTGGCCCGCACGCTAAAGCGTGAACTGCAACAGCGCCAGTCGCCGCTTCCACTGCAAGTCCGTTCCCGCACGCTGTTATGCACGCGTCGATGGTCTTGATCGCACGCTTGGCACCGGCACGGCTCACTGGCGCACGTTCCGCCAGCCGGAGCCAGCGGGGGCCGCGGCGGCGGGCGTCTGGGCGACGGGCTCCTCGTGGGATGCCCGGTTTGCCGCCG
>SKJM01000860.1 GCA_007122045.1 Planctomycetales bacterium
GGCCGACCTGCCCAAGCACCTCCATACCTCGGCGCTGGGTGGGGCCATCCGCGCCCGGCAGAGCGAGGGCATCCCGCTGCTGGTCGAGTGCCTCGAAGCCGAGGACCGCGATGTGTTCCGCGTCGGGCTGCACCTGGCCCAGGAGATCGGGGGGCCCAACGTGGCCCGCGCCGTCATGGAGCAAATCGAACTGCCCGAAGCGGTCGAAGCCCCCGAAGAGGGCACGGTCATTCAGAGGGCCGAATACGGGGCGGGCGACCGCTGGGTCGACGTCACCCACCTGGTCGTCGCCGCCGCCGCGCAGGGGGCGTCCATCGAGGCCTCGAACGACTTGGCCGGCGACCCGGCCCAGGGGACGAAGAAAGTGCTCCGAATCGTGTACTCCCGCGACGGCCAGCAACGCACCGCCGAGGTGCCCGAAGGCCGGCGCTTCACCATCGAAGGCGTGGCGGCCGCCACGCCGCAGCCCCGGCAAGCGCTGTTGATCACCACGCTGGGCGAGTTGGGCGAGCGGGTGGCCCTGCCGGTCGTGCTGGAAGCGGCGAAGTCGGACGCCGTGGACGTGCAACAGGCGGCCATTGGTGCGCTGGGCAGCCTGGCCGACGCTTCGGCCGTGCCGGTGCTCCTTGAGGCGGCCGTGAGCGTGCCCGCCGCCGCCCAGGCGGCCCGGCAAAGCCTCATCGACCTGCGGGGCGACGACGTCGACGCCGCGATTGCCCAGGCCCTGCCCGGCGCCGAAGGCCGGGAACTGCTCCTGGTGATCGAATTGGCCGAGGAGCGGGGCATTACGGCTGTGGTACCCGAGTTGAAGCAGGCCGCCGGCGCCGACGATCCGCAGGTGGCCACGGCCGCCATCGGCGCGTTGGGGGCGACGATCGGCCCGGCCGACTTGCCGTCGCTGATCGAGCGGTTGATCGATCCCGAGTCGCCCGAGATCGGCCGCGCGGCGAAATCGGCGTTGCAGGTGGCCGTGCTGCGAATGCCCGACCCCGACGCCGCCGCCGCCCGGCTGCTGGCGGCCATGCCCAAGGCGCCGATCGAGGCCCAGGTCGATTTGATCGAATTGCTCGCCGAAGTGGGCAGCGACCGTGCCCTGGCAGGCGTGGCCAACGCGGCGAAGACCGGCAGCGACGAGATCCAGAACGCCGCCACCCGCGTGCTGGGCGAATGGATGAGCCCCGACGTGGCGCCGGTACTGCTCGATTTGGCGCAAACTGGCCCGGAAGCCTACCGGATCCGCTGCCTCCGCGGGTATATTCGCGTATTCCGGCAGCTTGGCCTGCCCGACGAGCAGAAGCTCGACATGGCGGCCAAGGCCCTGAAGGCCGCCCAGCGCAACCAGGAGCGCGAGTTGGTGCTCGATGCCCTCACCCGCATCCCCGACCCAAGGGCGATGGAGATGGTCATGGCCCACCTCGGCAATCCGGCGCTGCGGCAGGCGGCGTGCACGGCGGCCGTTGCCATTGCCGAACGGCTGGCGACGACGCACCCGGCGGTGGTGGTCGAGGCCATGCCGAAGGTCATCGCGGCCAATCCCGACGCCGACACGGTGGCCAGCGCCCGGCGTTGGCTCAACGAGGCGCAGAAGCGCGTGAACTAGGAGCCGCGGAACGGGAGTGGCAGGTCTTTCCGTAGCGGTCCGGGCGTTGCCGCAATGGCCGACCCGGCACCGGGCGACCTGGAAAGAACTCCCGCCCCTCCCCTCCACACTCACCCCCAATCAGGAGAAGCAACAATGAAAAGTTTGTACAACACTTCGGCCCTCGGTGCACTCCTCGGTCTGGCCATGCTATGGGCCGCGGCCGGCCTTGCCCGGGCAGACGAAAACGGCCCGTGGATCACCCTGTTCGACGGCACGAACCTCGACGCCTGGCAGAACCGCGACGGCGGTCCCCCGGGCGACGGCTGGGTGATCGAGGACGACGTGGTCACCCTCCGCAACCCCCGCACCGGCTACCTCTGGACGAAGGAGCAGTTCGGCGATTTCGTCCTCGAACTCGAGTTCAAGACGCAAGGCAACAGCGGCGTGTTCTTCCGGACGGGCAACCTCCGCGACCACGTGCAAACCGGCCTGGAGATGCAGGTCCACCGGCCGACCGAAAACCCCAACCGCGGAAGCGTCGGCGGCATCTACGACGCCTTGGCGCCCAGCAAGAACGCGGCGACCGACGGCTGGAACACGGTCGTTCTGCGGGCCGAGGGCAGCCGGCTCGTCATCGACATGAACGGCGAGCGGATCGTCGACGCCGACCTGGACGACTGGACCGAGCCCCGCCGCAACCCCGACGGCTCCCCGAACAAGTACCGCACGGCGCTGAAGGATTTCCCGCGCGAAGGGTACATCGGCCTCCAGGATCACGGTGACGTGGTCAGCTACCGCAACATCCGCATCCAGCGGCTGTAAGACCCCGCAAGCCGGGCGGGGCATGCCCCGCCCGGCACTTCTATCCACGCATCGCCAAGCGGTAGCGTCGATTCAGCAAATCGCCAACTTATCATCGACGCCTGGAGGACCGCCGGCCATTGTTTCCATTACCCCTAGTTTGCCTAGCTTTGCGTCTGCGGGGGGGTGCGGTAGTTGTTGAAAGCCAGCGGGTCGGGCGGCAACTACCTTACAGCTATTCGACATGGCTTGGGTTGCTCAATGCAAGCCGCGAAGGTATCATACCGGACTATGATGTTGCCGCCGGGCCTTCGGCGGGGGAACATAGCACCATAAACGCAGCTTCCGCCAGAGTAGCCGCGGTGCACAATTGACACCACACCGACGCCACCTTTTTGGCTTCCTCGCGGGGACCCACACGCATCATCGCGCGTATGGGCACGCCGCAAAGCACCACCGGAGGGGTAATGTATTACTTGTTGGGGCAAATTCCCCTGTTCGCTCAGAATGGCGGCGGATTCGGATGGACCATCCTCACCATTTGGGTGCCCATCGGTGTTGTTTTCTACCTGTTGTTGATCCGTCCACAACGGGTGGAACAGCAGAAGCGACAAGCCATGCTCGATGCGGTCAAAAAGAACGATCGCGTGGTCACCATCGGCGGCGTTTACGGCATTGTGGCCAACGTACAGCGGGAGAGTGACGAGGTAACCCTCCGAATCGACGAGAACAACAATACGAGAATCCGCGTCACGATGGGCGCCATCGCCCGGGTGATACGCGACGAACCCGACGAGTCGGCATCGACGTAGCCCCACCAGGCTGCACATAGGACCCCACTCTCGACGGGGTGATTCGAGCAGGCGGCCCTGACGCCGCGCCGTCGCCCGAGGCAAGCCACTCGCACCCCGGGCAACCGAAACATTTCCAAACGAACCATAGCAGCAGGATCCTTTCCGATGGAGTTTTCCACCATTTACGTGCAGTTGCTCATTGCCGGGGCCGTCGTGGCTCTGGCCTTCGCACTGGGCAGTTATCTGGCTCGCCGATTCCGGATGCCGGATCACGGCTGGAAGATCACCCTGGCCCTGCTGGCCCTGGGCGCCGGCGCGGTGGTGACCGTGTTCAACTGGCCGCCCCGCTTGGGCATCGACCTCAGCGGCGGGGTCATCCTCGTGTACGAGGTCGACCGGGAACGAACCGGCGACCAGGATGTCAGCATGACGGAACTGGCGTCCGCAGTCCGCTCGCGCGTGAACCCCGGCGGCCACGAGGAAGTGATTGTGCGCCCGTACGGGGCCGAGCAGGTCGAGATCGTCGTGCCCGAGGCCGATGAAGCGGAACTGCGCCGCATGAAAGACATCCTCCTGCGCATCGGCTCGCTGGAGTTCCGCATCCTGGCGCACCGGCGGGACCCCCGGCACCAGCACCAGCGGCTCATCACGCTCGCCGAGGCCGAACGCAACCGCGATGCCCGCGAAATCCTTGACGAGGAAGGGAATCGGCTGGGCTGGTGGGTTCCCGTCCATGCCGAGGCGCGCGGCGAGTTCGCCCGGCAGCCGGACCTCGTGACGCGCGAGCGCGTGGTGCGCGGCGAGGAGCGGCGCGAGGTGCTCGTGGTCGACGATCAGTTCAACGTGACCGGAGAGTATCTGGTTCCGCGACGCGTGCGGGCCGACGTCGACGAGCGCGGCCCGAAGGTCCGCTTCGGGTTCAATCCGGCGGGCGGCAGAAGGTTCCGCCGCCTCACCGGCGCCAACCTCCCCGACCCCAGCGGGTTCTCGCGCCAATTGGGGATCATCCTCGACGGGCACCTGCGTTCGGCGCCGAACATCCGGGACACCATTGGCGATCAGGGGGAGATCACCGGTTCGTTCACCCGCGAGGAGGTCGAGACCCTGGTGAGCGTGCTGCAGGCCGGCAGCCTGCCCGCCGCCTTGACCGAAGAGCCCATCAGCGAGATGCTCATCGGCCCCACCCTGGGCCGCGATACGATCCGGCGCGGCAGCATCGCCATCACGCTGGCCATGGTGCTGGTGCTGGTGTTCATGCTGGTGTACTACCGCTTCGCCGGCGTGGTGGCCTGCGGCGCCCTGCTGGCCACGCTGCTGCTGGTGCTTTCGGTGATGATTACGTTCCGGGCCGCGTTCACCCTGCCGGGGCTGGCCGGGTTGGTGTTGACCGTGGGGATGGCCGTCGACGCCAACGTGCTCATTTTTGAGCGCATCCGGGAAGAACTCGGCCGGGGGGCGGCCCTGCGCATGGCCATTCGCAACGGGTTCAGCCGGGCTACGACGACCATCGTTGACGCCAACCTCACCACGCTGATCACGGCCACCATCCTCTACGCCGTGGGAACCGACCAGATTCGCGGCTTCGCCATTACCCTCTGGCTGGGCGTGGTGATGAGCATGTTCACCGCCATCTTCTGCTCCCGCATCGTCTTCGACATCGCCGAAAAGCGGCGCTGGATCACCAACCTGAACATGATGCACATCTTCGGCAAAACGAACTTCAACTTCCTCGGAAGGCGCCACCTTGCGGCAGCGTGTTCCGGGTTCGTCATCCTGGTCGGGATGGTCGGCGTGTTCGCCCGCGGGCAAGGACTGCTCGACATCGACTTCACCGGCGGCGTGTCGGTCGAGGCGGTGTTCGCCGAACCGCAGCCGATCGCCGAGGTTCGCACGGCGCTGGCCGACCTGGAAGCCCTGGCCGTCAGCGACGTTCGGTACGAGGGCGAAGTGCCCCGCACCCGATTCCTCATTAACACCTCCGAGCAGAACACCGAATATGTCGAGCAGCATCTGTACGCTCAGTTCGGCGAGAAGCTCGTCACGAACGCGCTGACCTTCAGCGACCTGCGGCCCCTGGCGGCCCCGGCGGAACTTCCCGCCGAGCCGGAGGAGGTCCCCGCCGAGCCGGAGGAAGTCCCCGCCGAACCGGAGGAAGTTCCTGCCGAGCCGGAGGATGTCCCTGTCGAGCCGGAAGACGTTCCCGCCGAGCCGGAGGAAGTCCCCACCGAACCGGGGGAGGATCCCGCTGAGCCGGAAGAGGTCCCCACCGAGCCGGAGGAAGCGCCGTTCGATGAGGCGCCGGAAACGAGCCGCCGGAGCGACTTGCCCCATAGCCGGCTGCTTGCTTCGGCCGACGGGACGACCGTGCACCTGGCATCGCTGCTCGCCGGAGCCGACGAGCCGGGTGAAGACGCTCCCGCTGAGCCCGGGCCGAACGACGCGGAACTGGAACCGGCGGCCCCCGACCTCGACGTGCCCGCAACCACGAGCACTGATCCTGAGTTCGCCGGCGGCACGGCGACGGTCCTGACGCTTCGGCGCCGGCTCGCCTACGACTCGCTCGAAGCCCGGCTGCACGAACACCTCGAGCGGCTGGGGCACGACCCGAACGCGGTGCCATTGCGGCTTACCAATGAGGAGCACGTGCCCGGCGAAACCCGCCCGTTCGACACGTGGAACCTGGAGATCGGCCTGCCGCCTTCGGAAACCCACTCGCTGCTGACGGCCGTCGACGCGGAATTCCGCAGCCAGCCGTATTTCCCCTCGTCGAATACGATCGGCAGCCAAGTGGCCGGCGATATGAGTGTGCGCGCCGTGTACGCCCTGTTCCTGAGCCTGGTGTGCATCGTCGGTTACATCTGGCTTCGGTTCCAGCGGGTGGTGTACGGTTTGGCTGCGGTGGTGGCCCTGCTGCACGATGTGCTCATTACGCTGGGCATCATCGCCCTCAGCGCGTTCGTGGCCGACGCCTTGGGCTTCCTACTGATCGATCCGTTCAAGATCGGCCTGACGGTCGTGGCGGCCTTCCTGACCATCATCGGCTACTCGCTGAACGACACGATCGTGGTGTTCGACCGCATCCGCGAGGTGCGGGGCAAGGCCCCGCAACTGACCGCCGACATGGTCAACACGAGCATCAACCAGACCCTGGGCCGCACCTTGCTGACCTCGCTCACCACGCTCGTTGTGGTGTTGATCCTCTACGTTGGCGGGGGGCAGGCCATCCACGCCTTCGCCTTCGCGCTGGTCGTGGGCGTGCTGGTGGGAACCTACAGCTCGGTGTTCGTCGCCTCGCCGTTCCTCTACTGGCTGATCGGCAGCGAGAAGAGGGCGTAAACTTGCCGCAACCATTTCCGGGGGACTCTCCGAATTTTCGCGGCGGAGAAGCTGTCCCGCGTGGTTAACGCTACCGGGCCGCGAAAATGGGACTGTCCCCTTACCGCCTGCGAACGGTTGCCTTTCCCGCGCACACTTCCCGAAATCGGCACAAGCGCCCTGCCTGTTGGGGCGGGGCGCGTTTTTCCGCCGGTTGCCTTCGATTTCGCCCGGCCCGCCGGCCGATCCCTGTTTGATGCAGGAGCAGTTCCCCGTGCCACGGCGGGCCGGAAACGCAACTTCTTCGGGAAAAGCGCGATGGACCCCGGCGTGAAAGTTGCAGCCGCCCTGAGCGTGCTGTTCACGGCGATCTGCATGGCCTTGCTGTTCTGGAGCGATCCGGGCAATTCGGCGCCGCCGGCCGGCGGGCCGCTGAAGGTCCGGTCCGAGTCAGATCCGGCGGCCGCGGCGCCCCCACCGCCGCCGAAGCCCGATCTATTCTTTCCTCCGCTCGATACCGAACCGAACGCCGGACGACCGCCGACGATTCTTGCCCCCGGCGAGTCGGGGGCGGCCCCATGCGATTCGGAGGGTTGCCCCCTGCCGGCGCCGAGCCGGCCGCCTGCCGATGCCGAGGAGCGAACCGATTGGGGAACGGCCGCCGGCGTGAAGATGCCGGAACTTCACGTGCCCGCGGCCGACGAGGCCTCGGCGCCCCGCACCCACACCATCGTCGATGGCGATACGCTCACCGACCTGGCCCGCCGCTACCTGGGCGCGGCCGATCGGTACTTGGAGATCTACCAGTGGAACAGCGACGTGCTCACTCACCCCGACGTGTTGCCCATCGGCCGGCTCCTGCGCATCCCGCCGCGCATCCCGCCGGATTCCGGACCGCCGCGCGTGATCGAGCGCCCGCTGGTGCCGGTGCGGAGGCCCTCGGAACATTAGCCGCTATTGGTGCGGGCGGCGTCGCTCTCGCCATTCGAATTCCCGGCCTCTAGCCCTCACGAGGCGAAGGTTGATGAACTGGGCGACGAACTGTTCGAGTTTCAGCCCCTGGCCCAGGATGTCGGTGCCCTGCAGCGCCGTATCCAATTCGGCATAGAAGAGGTCCCGCTCTTCGGCCGCGCGCTCGCGCGAGGGCTCGGGGCGATGGGGCCGGATCATGCCGTGGATCCGCCCCGCGTCGCGCACCGCCGCCGGCCGCCGCCCGCCCACCGCAATGAGCATGGATATTTCATTGCGAATTGCCGGGTGCCGCATCGCGTGCTGCAAGGGGAGCCCCTTGAACGACCACTCCGGCGAGATCAACACCAAGCCCTTCACGAACCGGCCAAGTTGCAAGGCGCCGTAGTCGGCGATGCTCCAATCGCGGGCGGCGTACAGCAGGGCAATGGAAGCGCCCATTTCGGCCCCTACCAGGCACAGCCGATTCACGTTCAACACGCCCTCGTTGTTCCGTTCCCACAGGAAGCGGTTCACCGCTTCCATGTCGTCGAGCACCATCTGCCGGAAATCGTCGGGCCGAAGCCGGTCGGCATCGAGGGGGCGGGGGAGCCGGGCGCTGGTCGTGCTGCGGCCGTGGCCGCGCAGGTCGGGCAGGACGACCGCATGCCCGGCGCGCTGCAGCGCGCCGGCCAACTCCACGTAGTCCCGCCGGCTGCCCTTGTACGGGTGCAGCAGCACGACCGGAACGACGTCCTTACCCGGCTCGATGGGCGGGTAATAGGTTACGGCCAACTCGACGGCATCGCGGGGGGTTTCAAGCCACAGGTCCTGCGGGGGCGGGATCTCCTCCTCGTCCTGGGCGGCTTGCCCGTACGCCTGGCGGGACGAAACACCGAGCACCACCACCAACAAGGCAGTCGAAGCCAGTGCCCAACATCGCAGCGGCGGAAAACCGGTGGAACCCGAGGTGCCACGGCTCCCACTGCGCGGCAGCGTCTTGGTTGTCATGGGTCTGATCTCCTTAACAAGGGGGGGTAAGGGCCGACTTCCCTACCCCTATATACTAACTACGATTGGCTGGGGCGTCAAGGTTCGCCACCTGCGCCCGCAACCGGCACTTTCGCCGGGGGGTACCCGTTCCCGTTGGAGTTCACGCTTTAGCGGGCCGAGCATCGCACATGCCTCAGATCGTGCCCATTGACACGGCCTGACGACGCGTTAAAGTGAAGTTGGCCGGACGTCACTGCGAGGCAAGGACCGGCCGAAGGGCGACAGTCCCATTTTCACGGCGGATACGGCGTTATCCGTGAGGAATACGTTCTCCGCCGCGAAAATTGGGACAGTCCCCCATGGATGCGGCACCGCCCGCACGTGGCATTACGGAAATCCAAGCCCGTCAGAAAGTGGACCATGCGAAACCGGCAAGCGACCCAACTCCTGTTTGAGCTTTCCCGCCCCGGGGCCGCCGCCGCGCGGCTGCCCGCGTGCGACGTTCCCGAGCGGCCCCTGGGCGAGTTGCTGCCGGCCGAGGCGGTGAGCGACAGCCCGCCGCCGCTGCCGGAGCTTTCCGAGCCCGACGTGGTGCGCCACTACGTGAACCTCTCGCAGTGGAACATGTCGGTCGATACGCATTTCTATCCGCTCGGCTCGTGCACGATGAAGTACAACCCGAAGCGGAACGAGCGGCTGGCGTCCCTGCCCGGGCTGGCCGACCTGCACCCGTACCAGCCCGAAGCGTCGATCCAGGGAATGCTCGAACTGCTGTACGACTGCCAGGCGTTTTTGGCGGAGATTGCGGGCCTGCCGGGCGTCTCGCTCCAGCCGGCGGCCGGGGCGCAGGGCGAGTTGACCGCGCTGCTGGTGGCCGCGGCGTACTATCGCGACCGCGGCGAACGGCGCAGCGTGGTCCTGCTGCCCGACAGCGCCCACGGAACCAACCCCGCCAGTGCGGCGATGGCCGGCTTCCGGGCGGTGTCGGTGGGCAGCACGGCCGAGGGACTGGTGAACCTGGACGACCTGGCCGCGAAGCTCAATGATCAGGTGGCCGTCCTGATGATCACCAACCCGAACACCCTGGGGCTGTTCGAGCGCCAAATTGGCGACGTCACCCGCATGGTGCACGAGGTGGGCGGCCTGGTGTACCTCGACGGGGCCAACATGAACGCCATCATGGGCCTGACGCGCCCCGGCGACTTCGGGGCCGACCTGATGCACTTCAACCCGCACAAGACCTTCAGCGGCCCGCACGGCGGCGGCGGCCCCGGCGCCGGTCCCATCGCGGTGACCAAAACGTTGGCGCCCTTCCTGCCCTCGCCCATCGTGGTCA
>SKJM01000735.1 GCA_007122045.1 Planctomycetales bacterium
GGCTTCGAGGGTGTCTTCCAGCAGTTCGGGCAGGTTGAACTCGACGCGGTCGATTTCGATCTTGCCGGCCTCGACCTTCGACAGGTCGAGGACCTCGTTCAACAGGCGCAGCAGCGACTGGGCCGATTCCTTGGCCACGACCAGGTACTCGCGCTGCTCGGGCGTGAGGTCGGTCAGCAGGGCCAGTTCGGTCATGCCGATGACCGCGTTCATGGGGGTGCGGATCTCGTGGCTCAGGTTGGCCAGGAACTCGCTCTTGGCGCGGTTGGCCGCCTCGGCGGCCTCGCGGGCCCGTTCCAGCGCCGCCTGGGCCTCGCGGCGGCGGGTAATGTCGCTGAAGATGCAGATCCATCGGGCCAGGTGCCCGTCTTCGTCGAAGACCGGCGTGATGCTCAACGAGGCCCAGTACGTTCCGCCGCCCTTGCGATAGTAGAGCACCTCCTGGCTATGCCCCTTGGCGGCGGCCAGCGCGGCGGCGATCTCGCTTGCGGCCTCCGCGTCGGTCTGCGGTCCGTGGAGGAAGTCGGCGGGGTGGAAGCCGGTGACTTCGGCCGGCGTGTAACCGGTCAGCCGAACGAATCCGGCGTTGACCCACTCGACCCGGGTCTGGCGGTCCATGACCATGACCGCGCTGTCGGTTTTGCTGGCCACGATGGCCAGCAGCGAGAGGGTTTCGTGGCTTGCCCGGAGGGTTTTCAGTTCGCGTTGCAGTTCCCGATGGCGTTCGGCGGCGCCGGCCCGCTCGCGGCACAGCGCGGCGATCTGGCGCAACGCGGCGCCCAGCGCGGCCGATTCGCGCACCCGGCCCAACGGAACGGCCCAGTGGGCGAACGCCGCCTGGTCGACCGCCAGGGGGGTGGGCAGGACCATTCCCAGGCGAACCACGGAGCCGCCTTCCGGCTGGCTGTCGATGGAGAAAGCGTCGACCCCCTGCCCAAGGTGGGTCAGGTCGCTCGCATCGGTTTCCGCGGCGGGCGGCGCGGTGGTCGGCGGCTCGGGGGCATGGCGGTCGGCGGGCGGGGAATCGGCAACCACCGCTTCGAGCTTCGGCGGCGCCGCGCGGGTGCTCACCCGCAGCCGGAACTTGGCGGCTCCGGCGTGGGCGAGGGCGTGGCGCGCCGCCTGCCGAACGGCCTTGCCGAAGGCCTTCGCCGGCTCGGAAGCGATGCCCAATTGGGAGGCCACAAGCTGCGAGCGCTGCGCCGCGAATGCCACGTCGCTTGGCCTGTGGAGTTCAGTGGCCAGAATGGAGCGTTCCATGAGCCGTACCCATCTTTGGGGGTGAGCGCGACCGGTTTCTTTTCTGGCTCTTCCGTTTTTGAGGGCAGGCAGCCTTGCTTCCGGGGACGGCACACGGCGTGTGCCTACTACACTGGCGGGGCCTGCACCGAGAAACGGAAGAGCCGGCTTTTTCCCTGCTTGCAGCGGCCCCACCATTCGCCGGGGGTGTACCCATGTGGTTGTGATACCACCGGTTCGTTCGTCGGGCAAGAGCGGGTACCGGCCGCGGGGCCGAAATTTCGGGCCGTTCCCTGTTTGCATGCCCGTCCGAACGTGGTAAATTACCGTTGGGTGGCTTGGCAATTTTCGGCTTTTCGGGTCGGCTCCGCCAGGCAACAGGCCTTGACGATTTTTCCATCATTTCCCGCTGTACGCACGGACGTGTGCCATGGCAAAGAACCGAAATCGAAACAAATCACGCGGTTCGGCCCAACTTCTGGAACGGGCGCGGCGCGAACTGGCCAAGGGAAACGCCAAGACGGCGGTCAAAGACGCGGAAGCCTGCTTTCGCCAGGACCCCCGGCCCGAGTGCCGGACGCTGTTGGAGCGGGCCTACCTGGGCCGGGCCGAGCAGCTTCAGCGGCTGAAGATGCCGGCCGAGGCGAGGACCGTCCTCCGCAAGCTCCTCGACTTGAAGCCCAACGACCCGGAGGTTCTCGACCGCATCCCCCGTTTACGGGTAGTCGTGGGCGATGCCCAGGTCGACGAAGCCGCCGTGCTGGAGCAGGAGCCGGAGCTTCTGACCAGCCTGGCCGATCAGGCCGTGCTCGACCCGCGGTCGCTGGCACCACAGTACGGGGGGGTCGCAACCCACGTGCAGCGTGTCCGGGAAGCATTCGCGGCCGTCGAGCGCGGCGATGACGGCGCGGCCGCCGAGGCCCTGCGTGAGCTGCCCCGCAGTTCACCCTTGGGCGACTGGAAGTTGTTCCTCCGGGGGCTTTCGTCGTTCTATGGCGGCGACGTCGACCGGGCCGCGGCGAACTGGCAGCGACTCGATCCGAAGCGGCCGGCGTTTCGGATTGCGCAAACGTTGCTGGTCGCCGACGGCCGCCTCCGCCCGGACCAGGCCCGGGTCGACGTGACCGACGCCTTGGTCCAACTCGAAGCGAGGACTCAAGCCAACCCGGCGGCCGCGCCGCTGGACGAGCTGGCCGAGCACTGGCGGAAGGGCGACTCGTCGGGCTTTTTCCGCAAGTATCGTCGATTTCGGCAGCGGTTTGCCA
>SKJM01000711.1 GCA_007122045.1 Planctomycetales bacterium
CGTTTACGAGCTTCGAGGCGCCCCACGTCCTCATGGTCACCAATCACGGCGTCCACCAGTGGGACGTGGTGCCGGGCCTGCCCGACACCGGCGGCCAGAACCTGTTCGTGAACATGTTCACTGAGACGCTGGCGAACCTGGGTTTCCGCATCACCATCGCCAACCGCGGGGGCTACCCGCATCCGATCACCCAGGAAATGCAGGTGGGGCTGCGGTACAAGGACGCCCGGCAGCGCATCCTGTACATGCAGGACGGCCGCCCGGAGTTCATCCGCAAGGAGGACATGGACTCGCAGACGCCGCTTCTGGCGCAGTTCCTCTGGGACTTCCTCGAAAGCCCGGCCGGCGGCCACGTGGACATCGTCATCTCGCACTACTGGGACGGGGCGAAGGTGGGCGCCCTGGTCCGCCGCCGCTTCCGCTACCCGGCCAAGCACATTTGGGTGCCGCACTCGGTGGGCACGGTGAAGAAGCGGAACATGAAGCCTGAAACCTGGGGCCCCTTGCGCATCGACGAGCGGATCGCCGTCGAAGAGACGCTGATTCCGGAGTTGGACGACGTGGCGGCCACCTCGCCGTTGATCCGGCAGGCGCTGGTCGAGGACTACGGCGTGCAGCAGCCGCTGTTCCTGCCCCCGTGCATCGAGCCGGCCCGCTTCCATCCCCGCAAAATCGACCCGACCCACGAAATCTATGAATTCCTGGGCCGGCACTGCGGCATGAGCGGCCAGGAGGTGCGGCGGTCGCGCATCGTCACCGAAATCAGCCGGACCGACCATACGAAGCGCAAGGACGTGCTCATCCGCGCGTTCGCCAAGGTGCTCCAGAAGCACCCCCACGCGCTGCTGGTGGTGGCCGTCGACCCGCACGAGGAGAAGATCCACCGCGAGTTGTGGGCGCTGATCGGCGAGCTGGGCATCGCCTCGCACGTCGCAGTGGTGGGCAATATTTGGGAATGGCTGCCCGACCTGTACGCCATCACCGACGTGTACTGCTCGCCCTCGGTCATGGAGGGCTTCGGCATGGCCGTGCAGGAGTCGGCCGCAACGGCCGTGCCCGTGGTCGGAAGCCACCTGATCCCCTTCCTCACCGAATACCTGCTCGACGGGCCGGTCGAGGAGTGGACCTGCGACGAGGGGGAGGCGCCGTTGAAGGTCGGCCGCGGCGGCATTGTGGTCCAAGCCAACGACGTGGCCGGGTTCGCCTGCGCCATCGAACGGCTGCTCGACGACGAGCCGCTTCGCGCCCGGATGGGCCAGGAAGCCTACCACATGACCATCCCCTATTTCACCTGGGACGGCATGACCCGCCAGTTCCTCGAACAGGCCGAGTTCGGCGAGCGGGTGCGGGCGGCGTTCGCGCCGGCGGGGCGGTACCACCTCGACGAGCGCACGCTGCAAACCATCCTGCAGAACGAGCGGATCGAAACCCTCTCGTGCTCGGAAATCGAGGGCTTGTTCCGCGCCGAGGAGCAGATGGCCCCCTTCCTGCCCGAGGGCGAATCCCGCGTCGACCCCCGCGACGGCGCCGTGGTGGTGTTCAACGCGTCGCGGGCGCGGCGGCCGCACGACAACGCCGAGGCGCCCAGCGAACCGGAGGAAGACGGCGCCGCCGACCCGGTGTGCCGCGGCCAAACCACCGGGGTGATCGACGTGGCGTCGCTGAGCGAGGGCTTCACCTTCATCAACAAGAATCTCTATCCGGTCATGTACCCCTTCAAGCAGGATGGGGACGGGTCCGTTTTTCGGCCGGGTGGCGAGGATTCACCGAACGGGCCGCAAGCCGAAAACACGGACCTGTCCCCTTCCGCCGCTTTGTCCGCCCCGCCGCGCGGCATGCACTTTCTCCAGTGGACCTCCTCGTACTTCGACCGCGATTGGTACAACATGCCCCAGTCCGACCGGCTGACTGCCTTCGAGCGCCTTGCCGCCCTCGAAGCCAAGCTACTGCTGGACGACTCGGCCGGCTACCCCGTCTCCGGCACCACCGCCGACGGGCGGAACACCCACGGCTACGTGCTCATCATCAAGAACCACGGGCGGCTGGTGGGCGGTTCGCTGGCGCACGGGCACCAGCAGATTCTCTACAGCGACCGGAAGCCCCGCCACTTCGCGCGGAACGAACGCTTCGAGCAGCAGCGCGGCGAGACCTTCGCCCAGTACATCCTGCGCGAGAACCCCGCCGAGTTGCTGGTGAAGGACTACGGGCCGGCCGTGCTCCTGGTTCCCTACTTCATGCGCCGCCCCTATAATACGCTCCTGGTGCTGAAGGACTGCCGCAAGCGGTTCCTCTTGGAACTGTGCGAGGAGGAACGGGCCGCCCTGGCCGAGGCGTGGGGCGACGCCACCCGGGCCATCATGGCGCTGATGCCCGCCATCGGCAAGCCCACGGCCTACAACGTCACCATTTCGAACGGGCCCGGGGCCGGGCTGTACTGTGAGTTCCTGCCCTACACCCAGGAGACCGGCGGCTTCGAGCACTTGGGGCTCTGGGTATGCCAGGA
>SKJM01000199.1 GCA_007122045.1 Planctomycetales bacterium
CCGAGGCGTGGGACGCGGCCGGGGCCTACCAGGTGGGCAGTTTCGCCAAGCTGCGGTGGGCCGAATGGAACGGCCGCTACCGCGACGACGCGCGCCGCTACTGGCGGGGCGATCCGCACATGGTGCCCCCCCTGGCCACCCGATTGGCAGGCTCCAGCGACCTCTACCAGCAGAGCGAGCGGGAGCCGTACCACAGCATCAACTTCATCACCTCGCACGACGGATTCACGCTGAACGACCTGGTCAGCTACAACCACAAGCACAACGAGGCCAACGGCGAGGACAACCGCGACGGCGACAACAACAATCTCAGCTACAACTACGGTGTCGAGGGTCCCACGCGACGGCGGTCGATCGAGCAGGTGCGCCTCCGCCAGATCAAGAACATGTTGGCCACGCTGATGCTCAGCCAGGGCGTACCCATGCTGCTGATGGGCGACGAGTGCCGGCGCACGCAGCGGGGCAACAACAACGCCTACTGCCAGGACAACGCCATCTCGTGGTTCGACTGGCGGCGTGCGCGCAAGCACCGCGACCTGCTGCGTTTCGCCGAGGCGCTGATCGCGTTCCGGCGGCGGGAGCCCACCGTGCGGCAGACCGAGTTTCTCGAGGGCCGGCCGCGCCGGCCCGGCGGCCTGCCCGACGCAAGCTGGTACGGCGCCGACGGCCGGCCCATTGACTGGCACCTCGACGAGCGCAGCCTTCAATGCCTCCTGGCCGCCGTACCGCCGCGCGATCCGGCAGCGCCGCCCCATCACCACCTGCTTCTGATGTTCCATGCCGGGGCCGAACCGCGGCGGTTTGTCCTGCCCGAACTGGCGCGGGGGATTGCGTGGTGGCAGTTCATCAACACGGCCAACGCCAGCCCGCGCGACGTCTACCCCGGCCTCGACGGTCCGGCGCCGCCCGTCGGCGGCGAGGTCGAGTTGGCCGGCCGTTCCACGGTGGTTTACGTGGCTCGCGATGAGGTGTAGGGGGACGAGGTCGCTCAAGTTCTTGGAACCACTCAAGAACAACGCCCCCATTTTCTGATCGACGAAAGACGCGATCTACGGAGGCGCTGCGTACATGGCGGGGCTGGACGGAAAAGGAACCAACCGAGATAACGGAAACGCTCTGTTGCCTCTGTTTTCTCCTGTTCCCACGAGCCGGCGTGCGCGCCCGGCCCGTCAGCCGCGAAACACGTGCTGCCCGAGCATGTTGCGCCGCGAGGTGAACGGCCCGGCGGTCGTGTCGTCGCGGAGAATGGCGTACATCATGTGGTATTTCGCATCGATGTCGTCGGCATAGTGCACCAGCAGCGCTTCGGGCGTCATCGGCGGTTTGGGCGATCCCCATTCCGGCAACCGCTGGTGCGCCACGACCAGGTGTTCGAGGCGCAGGCGGGTCTCGGCGTCGAGCGCGGCGAAGGCCGGCGACTCGCGGAGCATGTCGCGACCTTGCAGCATATGGCCGATGAGCGTGCCCTCGGCCGTGTAGCGGGTTTCGAGCACCTGGGCGTCGAGTTCGCGGAGCTTGCCAATGTCGTGCAGGATGGCCCCCGCGACGACCAGGCCCCGGTCGAGCGGCGGCTGCATGTCGGCATAGTACTCGGCGTACTTTTCGGCCAGGAACACGCAGGTTCGGGCGACGCTGAGGGTGTGTTCGAGCAACCCGGCGGCGAACGCATGATGATTCTGCCGGGCCGCCGGCGCCCGGAGCAGTGCCGGGCGGTGGGCCAGGAGCAGTTCCTCAACGACCGACCGCAACGGAGCCGAATCGATCCGCTCGCGCGCCAACGCCAGAAGCTCATCGAACATGGCCTCGGGCGAGAACCGCGAGCACGGCACGAAAGCGGTGGGGTCGAACCCGTCGGTCTGATCCGCGTCGGTCGCTTCGCGAATGCGGCGGATGTCGAGTTGCGGGCCGTACTGGGTCTCGCGGTACGTGGCGCGGAGCTTATAGAACCGCCCCGGAATCCACCCGTCGCGGCAGTCGGCGGCCCAGGGCGAGTCGCCCCAAACCGGAAAGCTTACCTCCTTGCGGCGGTCGCGGAACGTCACGCGGAAGTACGGCTTGCCGTGCTTGGTGGTCAACTCCTCTTTCGCGGCGAGCAGGGCGAACACGTCGCCCTCCTGGTCGGGCTGCATCTCGGAAAGCGCGACAATGGGATTCGACTTCATGGCGGGAGTCGGCGGCGCGGATGGATGGGTCCGCTCCGTATGCGGGAAACGGTTGTGGAGCACGCGCACGGCGGTGCAAGACAATAACCTACCGGGGAGGGGAACCATGGCGTCTAACCCGCGCCATGGGGGTACGTTATTGTCTTGCACCGTTTTAGGCGCCGCCCTAGCGGTTGCCGGCAGCTACCGGTCGCCGGCGGCGCCGGCGGCGACGCCCTTCAGCAGCGCCGCGCCGATCGCCCGACCGATGCCGGGGCTCTCGCCCTCGGCGGCCGCCGGCTGGTCAGCGTCGGGGTCGGCCGGCTCGTCGAGGGGTAGGCCGAACGGGTCGTCGGGATCA
>SKJM01000642.1 GCA_007122045.1 Planctomycetales bacterium
CGGGGCGTTCGAGTCGAGCAGCGGCCGGCGGTCGGGCCGGTGGCCCTCGGCCAGGGCCGCGGCGTAGGCCTCCACCGCCGCCACCATGCTCCGCCGGCTCAGCGGCGAGTCCTCGCCTTGCTCCCCCTCCGGGCCGTGTGCGTCCGGCGCCGGGCCGGACGCTGCGGGCTGCGATACATTCCGACCGTGGTAGGTGACCGTCGGTTCAACCGGGTTCTTCGGGCCAGCCATGGAAGTGCTCCTCAATACGAGTCTTCAGGGCCGCCAGCGCGCGGACCCACAACTTCTTGACAGCGTCTTCCGTCCGTTCCAACCGCTCAGCCACCTTGCTGAACGGGAGACCTTCAAAGTGGTGGAGGATGAGAATCTCGCGGTGCACCTCGTTGAGGTCGGCCATCGCGTCGGCCAGAAGCACGGCCTCCTCCCGCCGGGCCGCGCAGCGGCTGGGCGTGCTGTGCGAGGCGGCCAACTGGCCGGCAACGACGCTGGAGCGGCTCAGGGCGTCGACCAACTCCTGCTCCAGCCGCACATCGCGGGCTTGCGTGCTGTAACGGCGGATGAGCCGCGCCAGCCGCGAGGCGAGAATCTGCTGGAGCCAGGCGACCAGTTCCCCTTCCGTTTCGCCCTCGAAGTGGTGGAACGCCCGGTGGGCAACGAACAGCGTCTCCTGCACGAGGTCCGATACGTCGGCCTTGCCCTGCAGCCGCCCGTGGACCTGCACCCGCGAGAACAGCAGCAAGTAGCTGCGGTACATGCCCAGCAGCCGCTCCAGGGCGTGCGCGTCGCCCATTCGGGCCATATGCAGCAGGGCCTCCGGATTCCCTCCGCGCTCACCGCGTTCCCCGTGGCTCATCGGCCGGTCTCCTGGCAAACCATTTTCCAGCGGAGGCGCCCGGGCCGCGCGCGGCGGGCTGCGGGTCGGCCCGGCGGGCCGGCGGCCACGCGACGCACGGCGAACACCTCGTCCCCTATCCATATAGAGACCCATTCGAGCGAAAAAGGGACGCGCAAAATCGAAATTTTCCGTAGCCCCGGCCAATAAGGGCCAAGCGAAGATGCCCCGGAAGAGGAGGAAACCAGGCTTCTTCCACCCCAATGGCTGGAGCAATACCCTTCACCATACCACCTTGCCGACCGATTGCAAGAGGGCTTGAAAGGTGCGGGAGCACAGGGTCCGAATAGGGGGGTGACTTCTCTCCAGCGCTCAGTCCTGCCGTCCGCGGACGGTCTGATGGTAGTGCATCACGCGGGCGGTGGCGTAGGGGCGGCCGTTGCTTCGCTTCCGCAGCCGGGCCACGGCGTCGACGTGCTGGCCGAAGTCGGAGGTGGGCGGTGGCGGCAGTTCCCGCGGCCGGCCGAAGATGGGCAGCCGCGAGAAACAGAACAGGATGCCCACGGCGGCCAGGTGCAGCAGGATCCAGTTGGTCGGCCAGACGGTGAAGATCTCCATGCCGGTCGGCGGGCCGATGGGCGGTTCGTCGTCGCGAATGGGTGGGCCGCCGGGGCGGCTTTCGAGGAAGGCGACCGATTGGCCGGCGGGCCCGACCTCGGCAATCAGCCTGCCGGCCAGCTTGCGGTGCTCGTGGTTGACCAGCGGCAGGTTCAGCAGGAACGAGCCGTTGGTGACCACCAGCATGCGGCCGCCTCGCAACTGGCGGCGGGCGACCAGGGCGTCGCCCTCGGAGCCGAGCACGACCTCGGCCGGCCACTCGTCGGGGTACTCGAAGCGGCTGTTCAGTTCGATGTCGAGCCAGGCCGGGTCGATGCCCGCCAGCCAGTCGGCATCGCCTTCGAGGGTGCAGACCTCGCGTGGGCGGTAGCGGCCGTCGAGTTGGAACCAGCCGGCGTCGGCCCGATGGCAACCAGCGCGGTCGCCGCGGCATAAACGCGGGCTGGATCACGGCCGGCCAGCGCCATTGTAAGCGGCTCGGCGGCGGCCTCCCTCGGCGCAAAGCTGCCGCCCGTCCGGCTCCGTAGCCGACTTCTCATCGCGCCGGCGAACCGACCAGCGCGCATCGGTCACATCGACCGATGCGGACTCGACTATCCGGCAGTCTTTTCTCGCTCTGCGCCCCCCAGTTTGACCTCACGGTTGCGCCCCCGGCCGCCAGGGGGCGAAGTAGTCCGACAGTTCCGGTGCGTCGTATTCGTCCTGCCAGGAGGGGTGCGGATGGAACGGCGCGCGGCGTTCGGCCGGGCGATGTGGCTCGTTCGCTGCCTCGAATCGCGCCCAAATCCGCTCGGGCAGCTCCGGTTCCTCGCCGACCGCCGCCATGATGACCGGCAGGTTGACCATGTAGAACCAGCAGACGGGGCTCTGGCGCGACAGGCGCGCGGTTTCACCGGTCCAGTGCTTCGGATCGGGCAACACCATGCGGAAGGCGTCGCGCGAGCCCGTGCCGGGGTCCGACATGTCGGCAACAATCAAGTCGCCGAAGCGGTCGTCCTCCTCCGCGTGCATTGCGGCAAAAGCCGCCAGCAATCCCATCGACGCCGAGCCCTGTTGCAGGCTGTCGCCGGGCTGCAGCGTGGCCCGGGCGCTGCGCACGATTGTCGCTCGCAGCGCCTCGTCGCCGGTTGCTCGATAGTATTCGAACACCCCGTGCATGGCGCCGAAATTGTGGAAGAACATGCTTCGCGTGTTCACCCCGTCGCCCAAGTCGGTGGGCCGGCCCCGGTCGTCCACCTGGTGGAAGTCGGCGTAGCTCCAGAAGCCGGCGGGGACGATCATGGTGTGCAGGTAGTCGCGAATCAAGCGGCCGAACGCCGGGTCGCCGGTCATTTCCCAGCGGGTGAACAGGCCGTAGATCCGGCCGCTGTGATCGGCGCGGCGGGGCGGGCGGCGTTTGATGTCGGCGTAGTAATCGCTCAGCTTCACCATCACGTCGCGACTGCGCCCCTCGCCGGACAAGTAGTAATGCAGGCGGTACTCGGCGAAGGTCGTTTGGCGTTCCTCATGATTGCCGTCGCTCCAATGCTGCACCCCGTGGCGCGTGCCCGTGCCGAAAAAACGGCCCGACTGGCGGGTGACCACGTCGCGGGCATGCCGGGCCAACGCCTCGGCCATGAAGAAGACGTCGCGGCGCCCCGTGCGCAGGTACTCCTGCTGGAAATACAACCCCGGCAGCCCTTCCGTGTTAGTCCACCCCCAGCGGCCGTTGTCGAACAGCCAGTCCTGCTGCGGATAGTAGTCGAGGATCAATCTGCCGTAATCGCGAAAGCGGCCGCGCGCCTCCGGCGGAGTTTCGATGTACTCTTTCAGGGTTTCCGGCGCGATTTTCCAACCGTATCCGCCTCCGCGGAAGCGATGCTGCACGTCGCCGTAGTCCCACATTCCATACCAGTTCCAATAGCGCTGGTGGAACAGCCAGAAATCGGTGAAGCGGTCGAGGTTCTCCGAGATGTTCGGAAAGTTGTCGAAGTCGGGCATCGGCAGGGTTATGCCCGTATCGCGGTACCGCGCAAGCCCGGAATAGACCAGCGGCGGGCTTTGAAAGTCGGCATGGACTGCGGCAATGGTATCGAAGTCCGGGTTGTCGGCGTGAAACTCCAGCAGCAGTTCATGGGTGCGCGAGGTGCCCGCGAAGGGGTCGTTCGGCGCACTCTCGCCGCCGTAGTAGTGGGTTTCCACCCAGCGGTTATCGCGCCCCACGCTTTCGCCCTGGGCCAGGTGGGGATAGTCGGAATAGCGTCGCACGTCCATCAGGCGTTCGCCGGCGGGCCACAGCCACGCCGTCAGGTCGCCGCTTTCCGCCGAGTACGACAGCGCCTTGGGGAACGCCTCCCACATGTCCCGCAGTGCCAGCGTAAGGCCCCGATCGGCGTCGCGGGCGTCCATCCAGCCCTGGGCGCGCCGTTGCGTCTCGATCACCCGCGGCTGACGGTCATCGGCCCGGACCAGCCGGTAATGCATCGGGCTGTGCTGGTAGAGGGTGAGCTGCCCGCCCACGGGCAACGTTACGGGACCGCTTTCGCCGCCGGCCGTTACGGTTGTCTCCTCGGGCGCGAGCGCGACCGGGAACCGGATCCCCATGCCCTGGAGGAAGGTGTTGCGCGGATCGTGCCGCGTGAATTCGGCCGAATGTGTCAGCCGCAGTTGCGCGCGGCCCGCGAACGCTTCCACGCGTAGGATGACGTCCGTTGGTTGCCGGCTCATGGCCCGCCCCTGGAGCCGGATGACCGCGCGCAGCGGGCCGGCTTCCTCGATTGCGAGCGATTCGATCACCAACGGCCCGGGATCCGGCTCGCCGGCCGGATGCGTGGTCCGCGCGCGATAGGGTTCCGAGGCGCGCAGAAAATCGACAAAAGCCGTCGCGCCGCCGGAATCGGGGCGCCAGATGGGTTCGCCCGCCAACGTGACCGACGGCATCCAGTGTTCGCCCCGCGCCAACTCGACTTGCAGCGGGCCGGTATCGAGCCGCAGGCGGCCGGGCGCGCCGTCGTCGGCCGTTTCCAGCACTTCGGCCACCACTGCGCCGCTCGACTTCGGGTACGCTATGCCGGTGCCATACCGCAGCGCAAAATCCAACGGCTCGGCGTTGCGCAACGTGACCTGGAACGCCTCCACCCGGTCGTCGGCGCCGGGCGCCGCGGCCCCATCGCCCGCATCCACCAGGGCGCCGTCCAGCGCGAAGACCACGTGAAGCCACTTGACGCTGCCGTCGGGCCAAAAGGCCAACGGGCGGACTTGAACCGGGTAGACGCCGCCGGGACCGGTCAACGTCACGGGGGTTTCCGCCCGGAACGAACCGCGCGGCAGCGGAATGCCGCCGCTCCCATACGGCGCCCGGCCGCGTTCGGCCGTTGGCGCCGCCGGAAGGACCGGATCGGCGTCCCACAAGTCGGCCGGTCCCGTGGGCCGTTCGCCGATCAGCGGCCCATCGGCCTCCCACAATTCCGCCAGAAGGTCGTCGGGCTTGGCGTCGGGGTGCTCGCCACGGTAGAAGATCCAGGTGGTGGCGTGCGCGGGCCCAAGAACCCGGCCGGCAGGGTGGCCGCCGGCCGGACGGAAGGCGGGCGCGGTTTCCGGGTAAAGCACAACCCGGGCCTCGCCGCCGCCGGCCGCGTCGACCTCCAGCGTCTTCGGCGCCGTTTCGGGCATGTTGCGTAAGGCGAACAACACGCCGCCGGCTGCGTCGTACACGCTGGTCCAGCCCGCCGCCTCGATGCCATGCTGGTGGGTCAGTTCGGGCGTCGTGGCGCTTTCCGCGCGCCAGACCCGGAAATGGTGCGGCGAATCCTGCTCGACGGCGAAATAGCGGAACTCGTTCCGATCGGGATGCGGCAGGATGCCCAAGCGGCCGGGAAACTCGTAATAGTAGCGCGTATCCCACTGGAGCCCCTGATTGCCGCCTTGCGCGACGCGCTTGCGCCAGTCGAGCGCCAGCGGCAGGCGCAGAACCACGTCGCGCACAAAACGGTCCCGGAATTCGCCTTCCGCCGACAGGTTGACCTCGACGTCCAGGTGCGCGGCGCCCGACCGGGCCGCCAGGCGGATCGTGAACGGCAGGCGGTCGCCGTCGGCGAATTGCAGGTCTCCCCGAATGGTGGCGGTAAACCGCCCGTCGCCGGCTGTATGATCGACGCGATGGACCCGGTACCGGGCGTCTTGGAACCGTCGGTCCGGTGCAAAATCGGTCCTGCCGTCATAGACCGCGCTTTCCATCAACCGGGCGCTGAGCAACGGCGTTTCGTTGCGGTCGATCATCCGGCGGCCGTCCTTCTCGACCCAACGAAGCGTTGCGCCGGGGCCGGTGTCCAAGCCAAAGCGGATCCGTCCGGTATCCACCTCGATCAAGCCGTCCGATTCCGTCACCGGAAGCGCCAGCGCGCCGCTTGCCAACGCCGCGACGATCGCCACACAGACACAAGCTGTTTTCATGATAGTTGGTCCGGCTGAAGTTCCGGAGGAAAAACCGCACGGTAAGCCCGGTTATCGTTCATCGTTCCGCGGGCCGCGTGCCGTGGTAGTAGTCGGCCAGGGTTTTCATCAGCGCGGCGCCGGCGTCGAGGCTGCGCTGCTTGCAGGTCCAGTCGCCGGAGCCCTCGCATAGGATCGTGGTGATGCCGAACTGGATGTGCGGGCCGTTGTTCCAATAGGTGCCGTTGCCCGGCTTCTGGCGGATGGCCAGCGGCTTGATGAGCCCCTGCGGGTCGTTTTCCTGCATGATGCGGCGGAACTCCTGCCAGGGCCCGAGTACGGTGCCCATTTCCGGGCCGCAAACCATGATCGGCTCGACCAGCCCGCCCCAGGTGTGCATGCTCCAGAGGTTCGTGACCGGCGCGTCGGAGGCCATCAGCTCTTCGAGGTCCTTCTGTACGATGTAGGCCTCGTGGGCTTGCTTTTCCTCGTCGGCCCCGTGGGGGAAGTAGGAGCGGTTCATGTCGATACCCTGGGCGTTCACCCGGTACCAGCCGTTGCTCGGTCCGTCGGGGCTGTTCATCAGCACGAAATGGCTGATGCTGCGGCGGCGGCAGTCGGCCCCGGCGTCGCTCAACAGCCAGTCGACCATGCCCACCATGCGCCATTGCGAGTTGTGCTCGCCCGGGTGCTGGTTGCCCATCCAGTGGACCCACCGCTCGGCGGGCGGCACGGGGCTTTCCGGGTCGGCGATTTCCAGCCGGTACAGGTTCCGCCCGCCCAGCGACTGCCCCAACACGTGCACCGTGGCGTGGGGATGCCGGCCCCACCGCTCCATCAGTTCCACGACGTTTTCGTACGACATGGGCACCTGGGCGCCGAACCAGACCTCCTCCTCGGTGAACTCGGGGAAAAGGAGGCTGTCGCCCCGCCGGCGCGGCTCGTCGGGGTTCACCCAGCGGATGGCCTGCCAGTTCTCGGCGTCGTACGCCCAGGTGGCCGAGTTGTGATTGAACCGATAGCGGTCGCCGCCGGGGAACGATACGTCCAACCGCAGCGTATTGCTCTTCGCATTGCCCGTAATGTGAAAGTACAGCATGTTGCACCACGTGGGCTGCTTCGGGGCGTGGCCCAGGGTAATGTGGAAGTGGTTCGAGCCCACGCGCTCGATTTGCGCGCCCTGGGAGCCCAAGGGGCCGTCGAACTTGAAGTCGCTTTCGGAAAGCTCGGCGGCTGCGGCCACCGCGCAGAACGCGGCGGGAAGCAGTACGAACGTGGCCAGGCCGGCACCGATACGCCGGGAAATGCGATGAAAACGTGCTGAGAGCTTCATGGTGGGTTCCTTTTGTGAAAGATGCGTCAACGTGCCGTACCTTCTCGCCGTTGTTCGAGTCCTCCGTGTTGGAGGAACCAGGCGAAGAACAGGTACATCTGTTCGTTCGATTCGGGCGTCGGGCCGTGCCCGGGGCGATTGGTCATCGCCACGCGGTTCGTGGAGCCCAGCAGCCGGTTGACGGCCACGGTATGGTTCAAGGCCCGCCATCGTTCGGGCGGGTCTTCCGAGCCGCCGGAGACGAGGAAGGGCCGCGGGGCCATCAGGGCGTGGAGTTCGTGGAGGTCGTAGCCTTCGGCGATCATCTGCTTGTACGCGCCGGTGCGCGGATTGTCGGCCGAGGGAACGCCGCGGGGGCGGAACTCCGGCCCCTCGTAGCCCAGGTACCACGGCTCCCAGTAGTTGACGTTCGGCCGCCGCTCGTCGAACACGATGCCTCCGTCGGACCACGCGGCGCACGCGAACCTCGCGTACAGGCAGGAGGCGAACATGGCCCACTTGCCGCCGTACGAGTGGCCCGCAATGCCCACCCGGGCCGGATCGACCTCGTCGCGGGCGGCCAGCACGTGGTAGGCATTGGCCGCTGCGTAGGCCAAGGCCGAAAGGGGCTGCAACCGGGCCGCGTCGCGGTTGGGGTAGTAAAGCGACGCCCCGTGGCCGATGGACAAGGCGACGAACCCGCGGCGGGCGAGTTGGTACGCGAAGTCGCGCTCCGCGCGCCCCTGCCCGATGCCCGTCTCCGGCTCGTAGTACACCACCACGACGGCCGGCCGCCTCCCCGAACCGTCCGGCACCAGCAGATAACCGGTCGTCGGGTGCCCCGGCGCAAGCTCGAACCGGACGGTGTACTGCATGAAGTTGTCCCGGCGCTCGGCGGCGAGCTGCTCGACCTCGGGCTGTTCGATCACCTCGGGCCAGGGGCCCATCAACTCGTGCCATCGCCGGAGGATCTCCTCGCGCCGCTCGGCCCAATCGTCGGCGGTGCGAACCGGCCGGCCGTCATAGAACACCAGCGGCGAGCGGTATTCGCCGAAGTCGTCCGCCAGCTCCTCGGGCGGCTCGAAGTACGGCGCGATCCGCTCCCAAACCTTGGCCGGGGCGACCGGCTCATCGGCCTCCCCACGGCACACCCGCGCCGCCAACAGCACCGCGATCATGCCGAGCCAGACCCACTGCGACTTCACGATGTGTCTCATGCCGCTTCTCCGGTTAGGTGATGGCAGAGCAAAGACTCTCGAGCCCTTTATAATTCCAATATGGCCATGGCTACTACCTCCAATGTCGATTATGTGCGATCGCCCGTGCTGCGTCAATTGCGGAAGCCGGGGGAGAGCGCGCAGGGCCGGTATCGGGCACCGACGACGCGTCGCGGGGCGTGGCTGCGTACTCGGCGTGTCGCTCGCTCGGCTACCCGGTTGCGGCCGTGGCGGTGGAGTGGTCGCCACCAAGTGCGTAGGGTGGGGGGGTGCGGCTGTCCGTGGCCGGCGCACGCATGGTTGCGCCCCATGGGACGTTCGACCGGCGGTGCGGTTTGCGCCACGATACAGCCGGGTTCACCCACGCGCACGCTAGGGTTGACGCCCACATCACGTGCGGCCGGAACCACCCACGCAGGCACACCGTACGGTTGGCGGTGCGCGCGTGGGTGAACCCGGCCGCTTGCAGTGCGCTACCGTCCGGCGCCGCGCGACACGCGGGCGTAGTGGGCAACCGTTCGACCGACGCAACATGCGGCCGGAACCACCCACCCTACGCGCTGGGAATTCTCTATCTGGCGGCGCGCCAGAGCGAAACGGCGTTGGACGAGGCGTTGCGAACGCTCCTGGCCGGCGACCAGCCCGTAACCCGGGCGGCGGTCGAGGCGTGGGTCCACCGAGCAGAGGACGTTCCCGCGGTCCCCGCGGTGACCGTCGAGGAAGTGGATCTGTTGGGGTTCGACGATTTGTTCTTACACAAGGAGGTGTGGGATGGTTTCCAAGGGATCGGCGATTGCCCAGGAACTGATCCGCTCGGGGCGGAAGGTGGTCTCCTGGCCATGCGCCTTGCTGGTGCAGGAACTGTTGATGGCCAAGCGAGACTTGAAGCTCAGCCGAGTGCTGAAACGGATGTCCAAGTGCGAGGTGCTGCTGATCGACGACATCGGCTACGTGCAGCAGAGCCGGGAGGAGATGGAAGTGCTTTTCGTCCTTCTGGCCGAGCGATATGAGCGGGGCACGGTGATGTTGACCAGCAACCTGCCATTCTCGAAGTGGGAAACGATCTTCAAGGACCCCATGACGACGGCGGCCGCGATCGACCGCTTGGTACATCACAGCGTGATCCTGGAACTGAACATTGCCAGCTACCGACTGGAGGAGGCCAAACGGACCAAGCCGCCGGAGGCGGCATGAGGGGGGCCCCGCGCCTCTGGTTATTGGACGGGAATTCTAATTGTCGTTCAAGGGAAAGAGTAGTTGTCGCCGAACAAAATGGCGTCCTTCTCGAACGTGATCCGCTCGTAGCGCTGGAGCACGGCGTCGCCGCGGCCGATCTGCCGGTCGCGGTTGCGGACGACGGCCGGCAC
>SKJM01000828.1 GCA_007122045.1 Planctomycetales bacterium
ACTCCGCCCCGCCGGACAACTCCGCCCCGCCGGACAACTCCGCCCCGCCGGACAACTCCGCCCCGCCGGACAACTCCGCCCCGCCGGACAACTCCGCCCCGCCGGACAACGCTGCCCCACCGGGCAACGCTGCCCCACCGGGCAACGCTGCCCCACCGGCCGATCCGGCTACGCCCGACGATCCGAGCGCGCCGGATGATCCGGACCCGGAGCCCGGCGTGTCGGCCGCCGCGGGGCTGCTGGCCCTGACCGAGATGAACTACAACCCCTACCCGCCCACCGCCGCCGAACGGGCGGCCGGCTTCGACGACGCCCAGGCGTTCGAGTTCATCGAGCTGCAAAACGTCGGCGCCGAGCCGATCGACCTGACGGGCGTCGAGTTCACCGAGGGGGTCCGGTTCGATTTCAGCACCGGGGCCTTCACCACGCTTTCGCCGGGCGAGTACGTGCTGATCGTGCAGAACCTGGCGGCGTTCGAGTTCCGCTACGGTGCCGAGCTGCCCGTCGCCGGCCAGTACGAAGGGCAGTTGAACAACGCCGGCGGGCAGGTGACCCTGTTGGACCGCACCGGCGAGGCGATCCACGATTTCCGGTACCGGCAGGCCGGCTACTGGCCCGACGCCGCCCACGGCGCGGGCAGCTCGCTGGAGGTGATCGACGTGACGGGCGACTACAACGATCCGGCCAACTGGTGGCCCAGCGCCGAGCACGGCGGCAGCCCGGGAAGCGCGGGAATCAACGTGCTGCAACACCTCTTCGGCGAGCAGGAGAGCTGGCTGGACGACTGAAGTTCCGTGCCGGAACAATCCTACCATCCGGTCATGTTATTCCGTCACGGCGCCTAAGCGATCCAAAAGCGTTTTGCGCAGCTCAGAACCGGTAGTCGAGGCCGAAGTTCAACCCTTGCACCCAGTAATCGGTCACGACGAACCGCGGCGCCGGCGCCGGGAGCGTTTCGCCTTGCTCGGGCGCGGGTGGAAACTGCGCGGGGTCCAGCTCCCGGTCGATCTGATCGCCGGGCCGCGCCACCCGGTTCCAATAAACGAACGAGTAGCCCAGCGTGGCTTTCAACCGGCAGGTGAGGTCCCAGCCCACGGTCACGCCCAACTCGGGAATCATTGCAAAGTTCCTCTGCTCCTCGGTCCCTGTGTTACTCGGCAAGGCCAGCATGCCGCCGGGGTGGGTCACCGGCTCTCCGGGAGGGACCGTCACGGCCGTCTCGCCCGCCACGGTCACCCGCGACCGCGTGCCGCCCAGCCCGAGTTTGGCCGTCAATTCGAGCGACCAGTCGCAGTAGCGGGCGGCGGTGGCAAGGCCCAACTGCGCCCCGTGGAACTCGTTGTTCGCGTGGAAGCGGTCGGTTGCTTCAATGAGCGTCCCGGCCGGCACCGGCTCCAGCGCCCCGATGAACGTCGAGGACGATTCCAGGGCCAACTGCTCGTCCATTCGGGCGTACCGATAACCTGCCAGGAAGTACCATGGCCGGTCGCATTGGGGAAAGACGGCGCGGCGAAAGAGGACTTCCACCGAGTCGAAGCGGTGGCTCAGATCGGTCTGAAAGGCGCCCTCCCGCCGCTCGGGATAGGCGAGGACCACGGCGTCTTCCTCGAGCGACTGCACGTTGAAGAATGGACGTGAGAGGATGCGGTGTTCCTCGCTGGTGAACCGGCGCCGGGCGGTATCGCCGCGTAACGACGTGTAGGTCGACTCGACCCCCCATACCTGGCAAGGCGAAATCCACCAGCCGAGTGTCAACCGCGTGCCCAAGCGGACCCCCGCCCCGCCGCGGTCCGGTGCGGACAGCACGTCGGTGTCGGGAAATCCGAGCACGCCCGCCTCCTCGATCGGCGTACCGGGCGGGCTGGTGGTGGCCAGCGGGGGAAGGTCGGCCGCTTTGTTCCACCACACCAGGTACTCGCCTCGAAACCACAAACCATTCGCCAGGGGATGGCAGCCGACGCTCCGGGCGCAGCCCTGGACGCCAACCGGCCGGGCACCCACCGGGTAGGCTCCGGGGTCGCGCAGCCAGGAGGCGGTCGATTGGGTGGGGGCAAGTTCCCAAGGGGTCGGCACCCCCGGTTCGGCTTCCACCGCGGCCGGAACACCGATCGACAGGAACCCGAGCAGCAAAGGCACCAGACGGGTTGGTACAGCGGAAACCGCCCGGCGGAAGGGGCCGCGGCAGGCACGTGAAGTTCGCATAGACTCGTCCTGGCCAGGTAACGCGCCCCCCTGGCAGGCAAACCCGATGAGTTTTCGAGGCCACACGGGTATCGGCGATCCGCCCGTCCCCGCTTCACCTTTTCCGCCCGAAATAGTAACAGGCACGCCCCGGCCGGGCCCATGACTGGCCCGCTACCACGCCGGCACGCCCTTCCCCCTTTCCCCGCCGGGCTCGCCCCGGCCGGTCCCATGACTGGCCCGCTACCCACGCCGGCACTCCCTTCTCCCTTTCCCCGCCGGGCTCGCCCCGGCCGGTCCCATGACTGGCCCGCTACCC
>SKJM01000501.1 GCA_007122045.1 Planctomycetales bacterium
CCAGCAGCTTCGCCGCGCCGGCATCGAAAGCTGGATCATCGGCGCCGCCCGGCAAGGCTCGAAGGGGACCGTGTGGGACGGCGCGTAAGGGCGTCCCTCGGAGCGGCCGGGGACTGGTCCATTGTTCGGCCAATAGACGCAATTGCTGGGGAAAACGGTGGGCGAAAAATGGACCTGTCTCCTTACGGGCGCGTGACGGCGTCCCTCGCAGCGGCGGCTTCGGAGTATTGACGGCGGAGCGAGAGGTAGCCCATCATATACGATATTGGGTCCCATCCGAAAACCCGAGCAGGGAGAACCGCCATGGACTATCTGGACTCCGGGCCGGTCCGACGCCGGGCGCCGCGGCATGCCCATTTCAACCGCCGAAAGTTCCTCGCAACCGGGGCCGCCACGGGATTGGGGGCATGCCTGATCCCGCACGGCCGGGCGCGCGGCTACGCCGCCAACGAACAGGTGCAGGTGGCCGTGGTGGGCGCCGGCGGCCGAGGCGCGGGCTTTGTGGCCGAGGAGGGATGGTCATCGATCCGGCAGCAGATCGGCGGCCGCATCGCCGCCCTGTGCGACGTGAACCGCGACCGGGCCGCCCCGGCCTTCAAGCGATACCCCGACATCCCGAAGTTCGAAGACTTCCGCGTGATGATCGACAAGATGGCGCCGCGGCTCGACGCTGTGATCGTCTCGACGCCCGACCACACGCACGCGGCGCCCTCGGCTTACGCCCTGCGGGCCGGGCTGCACGTCTTTTGCGAAAAAGGGCTTACCCGCACGCACCACGAGGCCCGCACGCTGGCCGAACTGGCCCACCGGACGAAGCTCGCCACGCAGATGGGCAACCAGGCCGGCTACAACACCAACGTGGTCGAGCACGTGTGGGCGGGCACGCTGGGCGAGATTCGCGAAATCCACATGTGGGGCGGCGACGGGGCCGGCCCGCGCCCCCTGCCCACCGGCGACCACGACGCCCCCGAGCACCTCAACTGGGATCTGTGGCTGGGCCCGGCGGCCTACCGGCCGTATCACCCGGAATGGCTGCGGCATGCCATGTGGCGCGACTTTTCCTCCGGGCATCCGGGCTGGTGGGGCGCGCACCTGTGGGCCACCCTCTATAAGGCCATGAAGATGGACACCCTTTGGCCGGTCGGCGGTCAACCGCCCGCCGCGGGCGGGAAGACCATCGCGGTGACCGCCGAGGTGTCCGAAGTGCCCGAAGCCACCTTCCCCCGATGGAGCATCGTCCGGTGGGACGTGCCCGCGCGGATGGACATGCCGCCGCTGCGCCTCACCTGGTACGCGGGCGGGCAGGACGCCGGCGAACGCTTCCGCGCCGCGCTGGCCGACCTGTTCCGGAAACACCCGCAGTGGGGCAGCGCCGACGATGAGCGATGGAAGAGCTGGGTGGGCAACCTGTGGGTGGGCACCGAGGGCGTGATGTACACGTTCGGACACGGCTGCGGCACCGTGGCCATGTTGCCGGAGGCGAAGTTCCAGGACGTGGGAGCCCCGCCGGAACTGCTTCCCCGCCCGCTGCCCGGCAGGTTCCTGCGCGGCTGGCTGGGGGGAATGCAGGACGGACCGCCGCCGGAGAGCTGCTTCAATGCGTTCAGCGGCCCGTTTACCGAGTGGTATTTGTTGGCGAACGTGGCATCGCTGTTTCCGGGCGAGACGCTCGAGTTCGATCCGATCGCCTGCCAGATCGTCAACCACGCCGAGGCCGACGCGGCGCTCCGCCCGCCGTATCGGGAGGGTTGGACGCTTTGAGGCGGCGGCTTGGGGCTCCGTGGCCCGGGTCGGGAGATATGAGCGACTTGCTTGGCCGCAGCCGCGAAGGAGACCTCACCGAGGCCGACCGGCTGCGTCTGGACGAGCTGATGCGGGACTATCGGATTGGGCTGCTGCGTAAGGCCCAAGCGATGAAAGTGGCCGTCGCACGCGGCTTAAGGCCGCCACTGGGTTAGCATGGCGAGTGCGTATGTTCCCATCGAAATCGAACGCTCATGACTCCGGCCACCTCGGACCTGGAGTTCGACGTGTGAGCCCGTCGGAATAACGTGGCCCGTTTTCGGTTGGCCAGCAGCCCGGCAACACCGGGACCCATCGCGATGGAGAGGAGATAAGCATGAAGTATTGGCAGCTTTCGGGAACCCTGGTGTCGTGGAGTCTGGCCGTGTCGGCGGCGGCGGGCCAGTGCGCCGAACTGCAGCATTGCCACGGTGTGACTCATCCTTCCACCATGCCCGTTCATGCCTCGATCCTGCCGGAGAGCTTCGCGCCGGAGTTCCCGCTGGACAAGAGCAGGTGGCCCGATGAAGGCCAACGCGTCTTGGCCGCATCCGAGGTGTGGGGAGGCCGCATCGACGTGCGGCAGGTTTTTCGGATCAGTGACCGTTGGGCGCTGTTCTACGGCTCAAGGCCGGGGCAGGGCGATTCCGGCAACGCGAGCCTCACGTCCAGTCTCGCATTCTCACCCGACCTCATCCGCTGGCGCGACAGCCCGGCC
>SKJM01000112.1 GCA_007122045.1 Planctomycetales bacterium
GCCCCGTCAACGGTTGTGCCACAGGCGATTCGGCCATCAACCGCCTACTGGATTATGCGGGTGACGGCGCCGCAAGTCAAGCGGCCGGCGCTCGCCTGCTGCCGGCGCTTGCCTGCGCTTGTCGAGGCCCCGCTGGGGAAGTACAATAATAGCGCCACTCGGCCCGATTCCGGGAGGTTGACGCGTGATTTTTCTCCGAAAGGGAGGAGCGTGTGAACGTGAATCCGATCGTCGCCACCGTAATATTGAAGAGTGACAGCAAATGACACGTTCTTTTCACAGATGCCGACACCTTCGCGGCGGAAACTGGACGTAAGGGCGATCGTACGCGAACAGTCCCACAAGAGCGGTCTCGGGGCGGTCATCGGCAGATGGCCCGGTGACGAAACAGATGAAGTCATCGAAGCCGCCCTTCAGGAACTCAGCTAAATGCGAAGTACGGCTGGTTATCTTCTCGATTCCAATACGGGCCACATTGCTCACTACCGACCGCGACTTCGACCACCTGGACGGCAACTACCTGACGCGCATATGGTTTGATCCTGATACGCGCAAAGAAGAATGAGGCACGGCACCATTTGTCGGCCGTGCGCGGTCCCCCGCGGTCCTGCTGCCCAACAATGATCGCAACGAGCGCGTGCACCCGGCGCCGCTTACTCCACCGGCTCGTCTTCGTCCGAATCCTTGACGCGTACGTCGATGATGCGGTCGCGCGGGGGATGGGGGGTGGCCGGCGGCGGTTCGCCGGGGGGGTGGAACGCGCGGAACCGCAGTTCCCAATGCCGGCGGGCGCGGCGCTTCAGCACGCTGCGCACCGGCGGGGTGAGCAGGGCGAATCCCGCCACGTCGGTCAGCACGCCCGGCGTGACCAGCAGCGCCCCGGCCACGAGGATCATCAGCCCGTCCATCAGCGGATCGGCCGGCACCTGCCCCGCGGCGGCCTGCTGCTGCAATCGGCGCACGCACCGCAGCCCCTGCCAGCGGGCCAAGGCGGCGCCGACGATGCCCGTAACCAGCACCAGCGCCAGGGCGAAGTACCAACTCGTATGGTCGGCCAGGATCAGCAGCAGCACCAGCTCCACCATCGGCACCACGGTAAACAGCAACAGCAGCCGGAACAGCATATCCTTGGAACCCCGTGAACGGTTTATCCACGCCGCGCCGGAACGCAATTTCCGGCTGCGGCGGGTATACGCAGCGCCCGAGCCACCCAGCATACCAGAAGTGTCTGCGCGCAGAAACGCCCACCCCGTTCCGGCCCGGCGGGGTGGGACGTGGCAAGTCGTCAAGCTCCGGCGGCCGCCGCGGGCCGGCGGAGGATGACCGAAAGCCGCGAGCGCCCGCGGGTGGCCTATCGCAGTGGCGTGTCCTTCGGCTGCGTGGCCATCTGTTCGAACCGGCGGGCCTGCTCTTCTTGGCCCAACTGGCGGTGCATCGCGGAGAGATTGTTGTAGGGCACGGCCAGGGCATCGGCGTCGAGTGAGCCTCGTTCGACCGCCTGGTGCATGAACGCCAGGCCCTGTTCGGTCAACTCGACGGCCCGATCGTGCTGCCCGGTTTCCCAGTACGAAACACCCATGCTGACGAACGTTTCGCCGTGGCGTCCGAGTTCCGCGGCGGCGCCGGGCGGGATGGGTTTCTCGAGTTCGGGCAGGGCCCGTTCGAACCAGACGGTGGCCTCGCGGTGGTTGCTGTCGCGAATGGCGTGGATGGCGCCCAGGCGAAAATAGAGCCGGCCGAGCAGATAGCCGGTGGTGGGCGCGGAGGCCGCGTCGGTCGCCTGTTCGAGGTAGTCGATCGCCTGCTCGCCGAATTGCAGGGCCAGTTCGTGTTCGTCCCGCATTTGGTAAACCTGCAGCGCGTCGTACAGCGCCATGCCGAGTTCCCATCGCAGGCGGGCGGCGCGTTCCGGCTGACCGCCGGCGGCCTCGACCAGCACCTCACCGGTCCGCAGGGCTTCTTCGGTCCAGGGGCCCGGGTCCACTTCGCCCCGCAGGCCCACACAGGCGGCCAGGGCGCGGGTAGCGAGCCGGAACCGGTGCTCTTCGTCGCCCGACTCGTTCTCGACGACGTCGTCGACGACGGCCTTGGCCCGGCCGAGCCACTCGGGAACGGCCGCCGCCTTGTCGTCCCATTCGCCCCAGGCAATATCGTGCGCGGCGCCCAGGTGCGCGTCGATCAGCACCTCTTTGGCCGCCAGACGCACCGCCGGATGCTTTTCCTCGGCCAGGGGCCCCGCCACGCGAATGGCCTCCATGTGGTACTTCAGGGCCCGGCGATAATCGGGCCGGCCGCCGGAGGCGTGCAAGTCGCCCAGCAGGCACAGGGCGCGGGCCTTCACATGTGGCCGGCGATCGGCCGATTGCGCGGCGCGGGTGGCCTCGGCAATGGCGGCCTTCAACTCGCCCACCTGCCCGAGCACCTGCGCGCGCGTCACCCGGTAGCGCACGTCGCCGCCGTCCAACTCCACCGCCTTGGCGCTCGAGGAGAGCGCATCTTCGAAGGCGCCGAGCGTCATCTGGATGCGGCTAAACAGCCAGTGAGCCCGTGCATTATCTGGATCCAGGCTGATGGCGTACTCCAGGTCGCGCCGGCTCTGCTCGTATTCGGTCGTCAAGTGCGTCTCGGCCCGCAGCACGAACGATTCGGCGGTGATCGGTTCGAGGATGATCTGTGCGACCTGCATGGTGGGCTTCCCCGGCACGTCGCTGGGGTCGAACGCGAACAGGACTCCACGCTCCGGGTACACCTGGCCGAGAATCTCACCCAGTTCGTTCGAGATGAGCACGGGCACCATGCCCCCGAGTTCAAGCTGCTCGGCCACCGTTCCGGCTGGAAAGGAGCGATGAAAGCGGACGATCACCGATGTGACCTCGTTGTCGAAATACGTCACCTCGATCCGATCAAACGGCTCGATCGCGTACAGGTGGACGAGCATGCCGTCCTGCCGGGTCATCTCCTGGGGCGCGCCCCACGCCTTCTGCACCTGCTCGAGCGTGCTCACGCCGGGCGTGACCCCTTTGAAACTGGCTGCTTCGATGATCGGTGTTTCGGTTCCGAGGGCGTCGGGAACCGGCTCCAGCGGCGGATCGTCGGCCGCATGCGGCAATTCCATCAAGCCGCCCTCCGCCGCCTCTTCCGTCTCCGCCGCCTCCGGCACCTCGGCGGCCCCGGCCGGCTCGTGCCCCCCCTCCGGAATGAAACGAATGGCCGGGGTAGGCTCCCCGCTCTCCACCGCGGCCGGCGGCTGGGTGGCCCGGGCCTCCGGAAGCTCGAGCCCGTTGGGATTACCCAATTGCGGACTGGAATGTTCGGCGTTCCCAGCGGCGGCCGGGGCTGGAGCGGGCGGTTCGACGCGCTGGTCGGTCGCGAAGACCGCTTCCATGGCTGGAGGCCCCGGCGCGGGGGGCGGCGCTTCGGTCTCGGTCGCCCAGGCTGGGAACGGAAAGGCGGCCAGAGCGGCCGCCAAGCCAACACATCTGAACACGACGGTGTGCTTAGCAAGCATGAAGCGTCCCTCCTTGAACGTTGTCCCGCGAGGTCGAAGTGCCCGGCCCGACCGGCCGCGGCCTCGCGGCGAAAAAATAATAACCGTGCCCAACCCGGTTGGGCCGCCATCTCCGATTAGGTTCCACTGCCGGCCTGCGGCGGCAACTGGAGGGCCGCATTCTAGCGGCATGGTGCAGTGCGAGTCCATAGCGATATCGCGTATTTCGCTTGGATTTCCGGAAAAAAACTCCCGCCAACGCCCACTCGACCACGCCAATCCTCCAACCGACGGCCATCCGAGGGAGCATTAGGCAGCATGGGAGATTTGCGCAGTCTCGCGGCCGGGCGGGTATGCCCTGATCGGCATTGACGCGCGGTGGTACGTCCGATACCTTCCCGAACCGTTGTCGTTTCACAGGGCTTTTCTTTCCGGCGTATTCGAGGGTCTTCTCTCATTTCCCCTCAACGATCGATGCTATCGATGCCGGCGCGCGGCGCCGGCCTGTTGGCGGCTTTTGGCGCCCTGTTGGGCTGCGCGCGCCTGCCTGAACAAAAGGCCGAACTACCGCTGCGCCCCGCCCAGATGTCGCCCGACAGTGTCGTGGTCGAGGTGTTCTTCGTGCGGTGTCCCCCCGGCGACGAACGGTTGAATTGCGCGCTCTGGACCGAAGTCGACGAGCAGCAGATTCCCGCCGAGGTCCGCCAGCACCTGTGGTCGAACGGATTTCGCGCGGGGCTGGTTTACGGGCAGGTACCCGTGGTGCTGTCGGAATTGCTCGAATTGGCTGACAAGCCGCCGCCCACCGATGATCCCGTTGAAAACGAACTGAGCGAGCTTGAGGCCAAACCCACGGTCATGCGGCGGCACCTTCAGACCCGGCCGGGGCGTCGAAACGAAATCGTCGCCTCGTCGGTGTATGATTCCCTGCCCGTCCTCATCGCCGAGGACGGCGAGGTGCGAGGCCGTACCTACCGGCAGGCGCAGGGCGTGCTGGCGCTGAAAGCCGTTCCCCAACCGGACGGCCGGGTGGGTCTGAGCCTCGTTCCCGAACTGCACTACGAGCAGCCCCGGCAGCGCTGGGTTGGCCGGCAAGGCATCCTGCAGATGGAAACGGGCCGCCCACGCCACACCTTCGACGAGATGGAGCTTTCCGCGAAGGCCCTGCCGGGCGACATGCTCGTGCTGACCAGCCTCGCCGACCGGCCCGGCAGTCTGGGCCATCATTTCTTCACGACGACCGAAGGGGGGCCGGCCCAGAAGCTGCTTGTCATCCGCCTCGCCCAGACGCAGCACGACGGCGCTATTCGCGCCGCCCATTGAGCAAGTCGATCAGTTCGCGCAGCCGGCCACAGTTGCGGCGGTCGAAGGCGAAGACCAGGCGGGGAAGGTCGGCCAGATCCGGCTCGTCCTTCTCTTCCGGCAGCGGCCCGCCCAGACTGAAGGTGCCTGAGGTGACCATGTCGGTAAAGTCCTGGCGGATACGATCGAGCAGTTCCGGCCTCGGCGGCGCCAGAAGCCGCATGACCAGGTTGGCGTGAACGTACCGCATGCTGTGGTAGACGGTATAGAAACCGGTCATCTCGTCGACGGCCTCGTCGGCCCGATCGGCAATGCGGTACAGCGACAGGTCGTGCGGGTCGATCATGCCGCTGCCGAGCAACTGCTCGCGCACGAACCGGTCGAACCCGTGCCAGTACGTGCCGCCCGGTTCGTCGAGAAGGACCACGGGCGCGGGGTCGCGCTTGCCGGTTTGCAACAGGGTGAGCACTTCGAGGCCCTCGTCGAGCGTGCCGAAGCCGCCGGGCAGCAGGCAGATGCCGTGGGTTTCCTTCACGAACATAAGTTTGCGCGTGAAGAAGTATTTCATGTGAACGAGCTTCGAGTCGCCGGCGATGATCGGGTTGGCCTCCTGCTCGAAGGGCAGAAGGATGTTCAGGCCCATCGACCGTTCGCGGCCGGCGCCCTCGTGGCCGGCCTCCATGATGCCGCTGGCGGCGCCGGTGACGACGAGCCAGTCGCGGGCGGCCATTCGGCGGCCGAAGTCGACGGCCTGGCAATAGCAGGGGTGGTCCTTGGCGGTGCGGGCCGAGCCGAAGACCGTCACCTTGCGCACGGTGCGGTAGGGGGTGAAAACCTTGAACGCGTATCGCAATTCCCGCAACGTGCGGCTGAGAATCTTCAGGTCGCCGCGGGTCGCCCGGTCCGAGGCCAATTTGTCGGCCGATTCCTTGATTTTGTCGATCAGCTCCGCCAGCCGGCGCGGCGCAGCCCGAACCCGAGCCTGGTCGTCCCGGCCGGTGCTGGCCGTGGGCGGTGCGGAAGGGGGATGGCTGGATTCGGAAGGTTGCACGGGATTGTCGCGGTTCACGTCGCGGCTCCACTGGCAGTCGGAAGGGGAGTCTCCTGCTGATTCGAGTATACCGTATTCGCGCAGCATGGGGCTTGCCCGCCCAACACGCCCGGTCTAAACTTACTCTATGATCCCCGCGACGCGGCAGAACGACGTCACCGTTTTGGAAATGGGACCGGCCTACGACTCGCTCGACGAGACGGCGCTGGACGAATTGGGCAGTCTGCTGCTGACTACCGCCGCCACGGCCGATCCGCCTTTCGTGGTCCTCGACCTCGGCGGTACCGATTTCATCGGCTCGCTGTTCATCGAAGTCCTGGTTCGAGCGTGGAAGCGGCTCACCGAAAGGGGGGGTACTTTCGTGCTCTGCTGCGTGCAGCCGTTCTGCGAGGAAGTCATCAAGACCACCCAGCTCGACACCCTTTGGGGGATTTTCCCCACCCGGGAACAGGCGATCCGGTCGCTCCACCGCTCCATGGTGCGCACCGACGTTGCCGGTGGCAGCGGCGCCGACACCGGGGCCGGTGTTGCGAGACCCTACGCCGAAGGGCGGCGGTAATGCTGGTAAGCTAGGAGGACTTCGTAAAGATCCATCGAAATCGTGATTTCGTCCTCGGCGAAGTCGCCCAGCCACGTGCGCTGCGATTGAACCGCATCGGCCAGCAACGGCAAAACATCGGCCAAGGGCACGGTTACGTTCTCGCGACGCGAGGGCTGTTCCACCACCCCCACGGAACCGGAATCTTCCTGAGGACCGTAATAGACACGTAAATGGGTCGGACGCATACGAGCAAATCCTTTGGCTTGAGTGCCCACCCCGCCAAGCTTCCTTTTGTATCGGCCATAGGTGCCTTGTGGGTTTGATCTATTTCGGCGAAAATACCGTCTTTGACCCCCGGTCGTGTTCCCACGGTTCCGCGGCAGGAAGGGGTCGTTAGCAGAGTGCGGGTCGATACGACTCGCCGGATTGTCCTTGTTCCGAGCCCCGGCTCGGACGAACTGGGTTAGTGTATGACACCCACAGTTACCATTGATCTAAGACATGTTGCCCGCGGTATGAGCATACCCCTCCGGCAGGTCCAGGCGGTGGTCGAGTTGCTCGACGAAGGCAATACGGTTCCGTTTATCACGCGGTATCGGAAGGACCAAACCGGCGGGCTCGACGAGGAGCAGATACGCCATATCCAGAGTCGCCTGGAAAAGCTCCGCCAACTCGCCGAGCGGAAACAGACGATTCTCCGCTCCATCGAGGCGCAGGAGAAACTGACCGAAGAGCTTTCCCGGGAGATTCTTGCGGCCACCACGCCGAAGCGGCTCGAAGACCTGTATCTGCCGTTCAAGCCGCGAAAACAGACCCTGGCCACCCAGGCCCGCGAGCGAGGCCTCGAAATCCTCGCCCGCGAGATCCTCAACGCCGATCCCCTCTGCGCCGACCTCGACGCCCGGACCGCCGATTTCGCCAATCCCGACCGCCAGGTTCCCACCGGGGCGGACGCCCTCCTCGGCGCCGGGCACATCTTGGCCGAGCAGTTCAGCGAGCGGGCCGACCTGCGGCAGAAGCTTCGCGACATATTGCAGCGTACCGGAAAACTCGTCAGCGTACGCATCGGGGGCGAATCGAAGCCGGAGGGGCCGTCCGAGCCGGCAGAGACAGCCGCCGCTTCGCAGCCGACCAAGCCGGTGCCTCCACCTCCCCCGGCACCTGCCGAGCCGACACCTGCGCCCCCGCCGGAGGCGGTATCCGCCAACGATGCCAAGGCGGCCGCAACAGCCGAGACACTACATTCAGAGGGAGAGCATATACCTAGCGAAGGCACATCGAATCCACCCGATAACGCTGAGTTGGCTCAGGATGATTCTGCGCAGGGCGGATCGGGAGAGAAGTTGCCCCCTGAGCCGGGGCCGCCAGGCGAACCCGGCACTCCCGGCGCCCCAGGCCCCGAACCGGTGCCCGGCACGACTCCGGAACAGGAAGCGGGATCGGCTCCCGAACCCCCCACGCAGGTGCAGAATAAGCCCCCGGCGGAGCCTTCGCCCCCGGCGGCCGCGCTCCCCGACGCGCCAACCGCGCCGGTCACCCCGCAAGAGCCGACCGCCGATGGGCATCCTGCCGGCGCGCCGCATCCGGCGGCGACAGCCGAGGAAATGCCTGCACTCGAGGGGACGCCCGCAGCCGAGGCCCCCCGGCGTACCGCCTCCAAGGCCGCCTCCAGCACGCCTCGGTCAGGTCAGAAACGTTCACGCCGATCCAAGGCCGAACAGAAGCAGACCAAAGCGGAACGCAAGGCGCAGAAACGCAAGAAGGTCGAACAGCAGCAGACCAAAGCCTTTCGCGATTACTTCGATTTCAGCGAAGGGCTGCGGAAGATCCCGCCCCATCGGGTGCTGGCCATCAACCGCGGCGAGCGGGCCCGGGTCCTTCGGGTGAAGATCGAGGCCGACCTCGACGCCATGTATCAGGCGATTGACGAGTGCCTAGTACCCGACGGCCATCCGCACGCCGACTACCTGCGCGGCTGCGCCCGCGATGCGCTGGCCCGGCTGATCCTGCCGGCCCTGGAACGCGAAGCCAGGCGCGAACTGACCGACAAGGCCGAGGCGCACGCCGTCAGCGTGTTCGCCAAGAATCTGCGCAACCTGCTCCTGCAGCCGCCCATCCAAGGCCGCCGTGTGCTGGCAGTCGATCCGGGCTTCCGAAGCGGGTGCAAGCTGGCCGCGCTCGACCAGTTCGGCAATGTGCTCGAACACGGGGTGATCTACCTGGTCGGGCGGCCGGAGCGTACCGAGTTGGGCAAACGGAAGGTGGTCGACATGGTCCGCCGCTACGGCCTGTCGGTGGTGGCCATCGGCAACGGAACCGCCTGCCGGCAAACCGAAGATTTCTTCGCCGGCCTGCTCGGCAGCGAACTGAAGGACGACGGCGTGTCGTACGTGATTGTCAACGAGGCGGGCGCCAGCGTCTATTCGACCAGCCGGCTGGGACGCGAAGAGTTTCCCAACTACGACGCCAGCCTGCGCGGGGCCGTCTCCATCGGCCGCCGCCTGCTCGACCCGCTCAGCGAACTGGTCAAGATCGACCCGGCCAACATCGGGGTCGGCCTGTACCAGCACGACGTGCGGGCGAAGCACCTGCGCGCCTCGCTCGACGAGGTGGTCGAGTCGTGCGTGAACTACGTGGGCGTCGAGGTGAACACGGCCAGCCCCGCCCTGCTGCGGTACGTGTCGGGGCTGAACCAGCTTACGGCGCGGCGGGTGTACGAGCACCGGCTGGAACACGGCCCGTTCCGCACGCGCGAGCAGCTCCGCGACGTACCCGGCTTCGGCGAGGCGACGTTCGTGCAGGCGGCAGGGTTCCTGAAAATCGGTGGCGGCCACCACCCGCTCGACACCACCTGGATCCACCCGGAAAGCTATGAAGTTGCCGTGAAGGTGCTTGAAAAACTCGGCGCGAAGGTGGACGCCCTGACCGACAAGGAATCGGCTACGGCATTGGCCGAGCAAGCTCGCCAAGCACCATTGGACCAATGGACCGCCGAACTGAACGTGGGCGAGCTTTTGCTCCAGGACATTGTGGCCCAACTGGTTCGGCCCGGGCGCGATCCGCGCGACGACCTGCCCAAGCCCATTTTCAAGCAGGGCGTCCTCAAGCTGGAAGACCTGACCCCAGGCATGGAACTGACCGGCACGGTGCTCAACGTGGTCGACTTCGGGTGTTTTGTCGACATCGGGCTGCACGACAGCGGCTTGGTCCACGTCAGCCGGCTGGCCGACCAGTTCGTGCGCGACCCGCACGAGGTGGTGGCCGTGGGCGACGTGGTGAAGGCGTGGGTCCTGGACGTCGACAAAGAGCGAC
>SKJM01000783.1 GCA_007122045.1 Planctomycetales bacterium
GAGCGTGGCGTCGTTGTCCACGTCGGTCCGGCCCCCCCGCTCGGCCAGCGGCCCGCAGTGGCCGTGGTCGGTGTACTCGCAGCAGCAGAGGTCGGTAATCAAGGGCATGGCGCCGGCGGCGGGGCGCGCGGCGCGCAGGGCCTCGGCCACGATGCCCGTCTCGCTCAAGGCATCGCTCCCCTGGGCGTCCTTCGCGGCAGGGATGCCGAAGAGGATCACCCCGCCCAGCCCGAGGGCCGATGCCTCCTCGACCTCGCGGGCGAGCAGGTCGGGCGAGAGCTGATCGTTGCCGGGCATCGCCGATATCTCGCGCCGCACCTGCCGGCCGGGACGGACGAACAGCGGCAGGATCAGCCGGGACGGATCGAGCCGCGTTTCGGCCGCGAGCCGCCGCACACCGGGGTGCTGCCGCAGCCGCCGCAGCCGCACCGTTGGAAAACCGCCACGGGTCACGGGTCGTTCTCCTCCAATTTGTTGGGCCGGTAAGGGGACAGGTCCATTTTTCGGGCATCGTCTTTCCGTGAAACCAGCGCCAATGGGCCGAAAAATGGACCAGTCCCCAGCCAACCCATCAACGGTTACAATTGTTCCAAGCGTTTTCGGGCCTCCTCGACCGCTTCGGCGGCCCAGGGCTTCTCATGGTACAGTTCGATGACGGCCTCGTAAATCCGCCGCGCTTCGCCGGGCCGGTCCGGGTGCTTCTCCGCCGCCGCCCCGAGCCGTTCCTCGAGCAGGGCCAGGTGCTGCCGGGCCTCCTCGGCAAGCTGCTGCCGGACCTCCTTGAGTCGGCGGCGGGCAAGTTCCAGGCTCAACCCCGTCGGCCCCGACGGCTCCTCCTGGCCGTATAGTGTCAGGAGCGCTTCGAGCCGCGCCGCGGTGCGTTCGGGGTGGGTGCGAACGCTGTACATGGCCTCGATATATGCCTGTTCAATCGGCAGGAGGCTTTTCGCCTCGCTCAGCCCCCGCATCCGCAGGTCGAATCGTCGCTGGAGCCGGTGCAGTTGAATTTCGCGAAGGTACTCGCGCAGCGCCGCTGCCCGAGGATCGCCCGGAAAACGCATCAAAAACGCTTCAATGTCATCCTGCGCGGCCAGCAGCGCGTCGGCCGATTCGCTCTCGGCGCGCGTGACGATGCGGTCGTACAGGGCGTCGGCCGTGGGCGGCTGGAGCAGGTACCACGCACCCGCGCCGACGGCCACCAGCAGGGCCGCCAGGATCCACGTGTGCAGCGAAACCAGGGCCGGGCGGTCCTCGTCGTATTCGAACGGGTCCAATTCCTCCTTGTCGACCTCGACGAACTCGGCGGCCGGTTCGTCCGGGCTCATCGGCTCGGCCGCCGGAAGCCGCCGGAACGCATCGGTCACGCGGGTTTCGGCCACGGCGTCGACGGCGGGCGGCCTTTCCGCCTGCGAGGCCTCCGCCGGGGCCATCGCATCGTTTGCGGCGCCGGGTGGCCCTTTCGGCCGCATGGCCGTGGCCAACGTGGTGGCCAGCCCGTCGGGTTCCGCCGGCGCGCGGCCCTCGCCATCGCCGGCGAAGGTGGGCCGCACCGTGGTTTGCCCCGAAACGGAAAGCGCGTGTTCCATCGCTTCCAGCCGCCGCACCAGGAGCGTGGCGTTGGTCACCCGGGCCTCCGGCGACTTCTCCAGCAACTGCATGACCGCGGCTTCCAGCGCTTCCGGCACGTCGCCCCCGTAGCGCGCGACGGGCTCCGGCCGTTCGGTCCGGTGCTTGTGGATTGCGTCGGCCAGCGATTCCGCTTGGAACACCGGCCGGCCGGTCAGCAGCACGTACAGGACCGCGCCGAGGCTGTACAGATCGGCTTTCGGCCCCACCGGCCGCCCCTCGGCTTGTTCCGGGGCCATGTACTCGACCGTTCCCACCACGTTGCCCGGCGCCGTCAACTTCGTGTTGCCGAAAAGCCGCGCAATGCCGAAGTCGGAAAGCTTCACCGTACCGTCGGAGGCCAGCAGCAGGTTGCCCGGCTTCAGGTCGCGATGGATCACGCCGCGGTCGTGGGCGTGGCGGAGGGCGCGGGCGGTTTGGATGCCCACCTGGCTGACCTCGCGCCAGTTGAACCGGCGGCCGCGCCGCAGTTCCTCCTCCAGGCTGCTTCCCTCGACCAGTTCCATGGCGTAATAGAGCAGTTCGCCCTGCCGCCCGAATCCGAACAGCCGCACGATGTTCGGATGGCTGAGTTTTTTGAGCGTCTCGATTTCGGCCGCGAAGCGGTCGCGGAATCCCTCGTCGTGCGCCAATCCGGTGGCCAGGAGCTTCACCGCCGCCGGCTCGTCGGTCTCCAGGTTCACCCCATGATACACCGTCCCCATTCCCCCCCGGCCGAGGCGGCGCACAATTCGATACGGTCCTAACTGCTCAACCTGCATACCACTTCTCCATGAACTACCACGGTACGACATCGGCGAGCGAAAAGAAAGGGCTCTTCCGTTTCCGGGTGCCGCCGCGCCGATGTAGTAGGCACACGCCGCTGTGCCGTCCCCAAGAAACGCAGTCTGCGCCCAGAGACGGAAGAACCAAAAGAGTAGGCGAGGGCGTCCCGCGGGCCGGTTCTGTTGGCTAAGTCAGGGGGTTCCCGTAATCGCCGTTTTCGGCCATGATAGATATAAGGAGTGGAATTGGGTGGTCCTTCGGGGCTGCGGGGTTCTTACAATCAGCCAGGAACGGTGAATCCCCATGACGATGAAGTCCCCATGCCCGGCGTCATCTTTCGCCTCGCTGTCGTGCTCGTTCGTCCTGTGCATGGTGGGGTGGTGTGCCCCTCCCGCCCAGGCCGCGCCGGCACCGCTCGGCGCCGACGCGCTGGTCAGGCAGCTTGGCGATGCCGATTACACCCTGCGGGAAGAAGCGGCGGCGCGGCTTGCCGCCCTCGGGCTGGAGGCCCAGGCCGACTTGATGGCGGGATTGCAGGCCGAAGACCCCGAGGTGCGCCGCCGATGCCGGAGAATTCTGGTTCGTGTACTCCAGGCCGATTACGAGCGCCGCATCGCGGCCCTGCTGGCCGACCAGCGCGGCGGCGACCACCACCTGCCCGGATGGACCTGGTATCGCCAAGCCATTGGCAACGACCGCAGCGCGCGCGAATTCTTCGCGGCGATCCTGCGCGCGGAGCCGGGCTTGTTGGCCTCGGCGGAACAGGGGCCGGAGCAGGCCGAAGAAGCGTTCAAGCTTCGCTTTGCGCAGTTGCACCAGCAAGCCCAGTTTCCCAACCAGCGGTTCCGCCGCCAGCCCAGCATGGAAAGCGTGGCCGCGCTGCTGTTGGTGGCCGTCCATCCGGATTGGCGGCTGCCCGGGCAACTGGTCGACAATCCCCAACTGCTGAACTTCATGCGCAGCGGCGACTTTTCCCGGGCGCTGAACGAGTCGGCGCACCGGGCGGCGATACGGCGGCTGGCCGGGCGATGGATTCTGATTGAGGGCGCGCCGAACATCGCCCAGCAGAAACTCCGTATGGCCATCCAGTTCGAGATTCCCGAGGGAATGGTCCTGGCGCTCGAACTGCTCGATCGGCCCGAGGCCCAGCCGCCCAACATGGCGGCGTTCGCCGTCGAGGCGGTGGCCCGGCTGGGCGGCAGGCGGTACGCCGCCCTGTTGCTGCCGCTGCTCGACGACGAGCGGCAATGTGCGCGCACCGGGCAGCGGGCCATTGAAGTGCGCGACGTCGCCCTGGCCTGGCTGGTTCACCTGACGGGCCAGGACCTGGAAGCTTACGGCCAATCGACGGCGCGGAATTGGTTCCGGTCGCTCGCCCAGAACCCGGCGATGATGTTCAACTTTTCGCAATTCGGGTACGTCGACGCCGAGCGCCGCACCGAGGCGCTGGAGCAGTGGTCGGAATGGCTCGAGGCGAATCCGTTGCCTACGGCGCCCGACGTCCGGGAAGCCTTGGTGGCCGACCGGCCGGCCGGGCAGGCCGAGCCCGTCCCGCCGCCGGCCGCCCCGAGGCCTTCGACGGCCGGGGGCCTGGATATGGCCGACCGCGCGCTGGTGCGCCGTTTGCACGAGGCCGATCGGCTGGCCGAGATGGGCGAGTACGCGGCGGCGGCCCAACTGCTCGGGTCGCTCCTGGCCGCCGAGAGCGATTTCGTCTTCCGCCCCGACCGCGGCCTCCCGCTGTACCGCCACCTCAAGCCGGCTGCGGAAGAAGCCCTCGGGCGTTTGCCTGAGGAGGGGCGGACCGCATACCAACTGCTGTTCGGCGCCGAGGCGCGGCACCTGCTCGCCGAGGCGGTGGCCGCCGGCGATCGGCAGCAATTGGTCCGCGTGGCCCAGGACTACTTCCACACCGACGCCGGCGCCGAGGCCGCGTACCTGCTTGGGGCGCGCTACTGGCGGGCGGGGCAGTTCTTCACGGCGGCCGCGTGCTGGCAGCGGCTGGCCGAGTCGGGGCCCCGGGCCGCCCAGTTCGAGCCGGCCCTCTCGCTGCAGTTGGCGGCCTGCTGGTGGGCCATGGGCGAGCCGCAACGCATTCCCCCAAAGTTGGAGCGGCTTCGGGCCCGGCACCCCGGAGCCACCCTGCAGGTGGCCGGCCGGCGAAAACCATGGTTCGACGACGCCGCCGATGCCCTGCGCTGGCTGGCGGCCCTGCTGGGCCACCAGCCGGCGCCGAAGGAAACGCGATGGGGGATGTTTCGCGGGCAGCCGTCCCGCAACCCCCTGGCCGATGGGGGCAGCCCTTACCTGGTTGCCGACCCGCTCGACGCCCCCGAAAAAGGCCCGCCGTTGCGCAAAGCGATCGACCGGGTGCGCGACGACCACTTCGGACGCCGCCGCGCCGCGCTGCCGACGCTCAATCCGCTGATTGTCGGCGAGACGGTCGTGGCGCGAACCGCCACGCGCATTCGGGCGGTCGATGCCGCATCGGGAGCATTGTTGTGGGAGGCGCGGCCCGAGGACGCCCTGGGCGACTTGCTGGCCGCGCCGGGTGAAACCGGCGAGTGGCTCGAGGAGTTGCTCCCCACCGATCTGCTCAGCCGTTTGTGGCAGAACCTGGCGTACGGCGTCCTCAGCAGCGACGGCCGATTCGTGTTCGCCGTCGAGGGGCTCCCGCTGCACGGTGTGATCGGGCCGCAGCGGATGGTGGTGGGCCACGATGGTGTGCGGCGGCTCGACCTGGGCGCCCTCGGAAACGACAATCTGCTTGCCGCCTACGACTTGTCGACCGGGAAGCTGCGCTGGGAGGCCGGCGGCCCGGCCGGCGACGAGGAGCGCGAACTGGCCGGCGTCTATTTCCTCGGCCCGCCACTCCCCCTGGGCGCCAACCTCTACGGCCTCGCCGAGATCGGCGACCAGACCGTCCTGCTCGTGCTCGACTCGGCCAGCGGCGCCTTGCAGTGGCAGCGCGTCCTGGCAGTACGCGACGAACCGGACCCGCGCCAGGCCCGGATCCGGCTGCCCGGCTTCACCATGCCGCGGGTTCCGGAGCCGCCCCGGGCGAACGGCGTTTCGCCCTCGTACGCCGACGGAATTCTCGTGTGCCCCATCGACGATGAACGGGTTGTCGCCGTCGACTTGACCACCCGGAGCGTCGTCTGGTTGTACGAAGGGCAGGACGACCTTTCGGGCGAAACGCCCGCCCAGCGCCGCCTGCGCATAGCGCAGGCCCGCACCCAGCAGCAGCCCCCCCACCTGCCGACCGATCAGTGGGTCGATCCGTGCGCGACGGCCGTCGAAGGGCACGTGCTGCTGACACCACCCGGCAGCGACCGCCTGGTGTGCCTCCGGCTGGTCGACGGCATGGAGCGCTGGACCGCGCCGCGGGGCGACGGGCTGTACGTGGGCGGTGTCTACGAGGACGTCGTGGTGGTGGTCGGGCGGACCGGGGTCCGAGGGCTCCGCCTGAGCGACGGCGAGCCGGCGTGGGACGAGGAACTTCCCCTGCCCCCCGGCGCGATGCCCAGCGGCCGCGGTTTTCTCAGCGGCGAGCGATACTACATTCCGTTGAACACCGCCGAGGTCTTGGGAATCGACGCCGCCGGGGGCCGCGTGGTGTCGCGTTCGCGCTCGCCGGCCGGGATCGTACCGGGAAACCTGGTGGGCTTGGGCAACGGCGTGGTGTCGCAGAGCGTCGACGGGCTTTGGCGCTTCGATCTGATTGCCGAACGCGAACGGCTTGCGGCCCGGCGCATTGCCGAGGAGCCCGACAACGCCGACGCTTGGGCCGAACGCGGCGAACTGCTCCTTTGCGACGGCCGTATTGCCGAGGCCGTCGAGTGCCTCGCCCGCGCCCGCCAGTTGGCCCCCACGGAGCAATCGCGGCAACGGCTGGCCCGGGCCGTGACCGACGGCTTGTGGACCGATTACGAGCGATTCCGGCCGCTGGCCGAGGACCTGGAACTGGAGGCGATGGACGTGGGTCAGCGGTCGAGCGTGCTGCGGGCGATGGGTTGGGGCGCGCAGCGCGCCGGCGACCGGGGCACGGCGCTGGACACCTACATCAAACTTGCCCGAATCGACCCCGCGGCCGACGTGCTCCAACCGCTTTCGGCGGCGGTTCGCGTACGGCGCGACCGCTGGCTGGCCGCCCGGCTCGAGGAACTGCTCGACGGCGCCGGCGAGGAGGAATACGCCCGGGTGCGGCCCCGGTTGGCGTCGCTATCGGACGAAGCCCGGGTGCGGTACCTGCCGTTGCGGCCCGGCACGGTCGAGGCGTGGATCCAAATGGGGGCGGAACTGGCCGAGCGCGGCGACCGCCGGGGCGCCGAGTTGCGATGGCGCGGGGCGCTGGGGGTAGCCCAGCCCGACAGCCCCCCCGAAGCCGTCGCGCGACTGGCCCAATTGCTCCGGCGCCAAGGCCGAGCATCCGAGGCCGCGCGGCTGTATGCCAAGCTTGCCGGGCCGCTGGCCGACGCGGTTTGCCTCGAAGAGCGGACGGGGCGGGAACTAGTCGAAGCACTTCAGGCCGGCGATCCGGCCCATCCAAGCCACGTTGCGGCACCCGAATGGCCGCCGGATGAACTGAAGGTCGCCGCGGAGAATCGCGACGGCCGCCAGGCGATCGTCTATCACGCCCCCGTGCTCATGCAGCCCGTCGACCCGCAACTCGACCGGCCCGCCAACATCCGCGCCGAAAACGTCGGGCGGGCGCTGTACGGATTCGACGACTTGGGCCGCCAGCAGTGGGAACTGTCGCTGGGCGATACGCAGCCGAACATCGGCTTCCGCAACGTCCACTACCTGGCGCAAGGGGCGCAGCTCGGGCAGATCGCGGTCGTGTGGCTGGTTTCGCGCGTGTGCGCCATCGACCTTTCCGGCGATGCCCCGCGGCTGCTGTGGGAGCATCGGACCACCGACCTCGGCGGCAACGACCCCCAGCACCGGCAGCGGATCCAGCTTGCGCATCGGCGCCGTGTGCAACAGCGCCAAGGGCGGCCGCCCGACGGCGGCCCCAGCCCGCTGGTGGTCGCCCACGGGTACGCCTGCTTCGAGCGGGACAACGAGTTGGTGGCCGTCGACCTGGAAAGCGGGGAGATTCTTTGGGCCCGCGACGACGTGCCCGAGAATGTCGACCTGTTCGGCGACGCCCGATACGTATTTGTGGTTTCCGCCGACCGCGACGACGAGGCCCGCGTGTTCAGTGCACTGGACGGTCGGGAATTGGGCCGGCGCAGCCTGCCGCCCCGGTCGGCGCGCCTGGGGAGCATCGGCCGCCGCATCCTTGCCTGGGAGGAGAGCCCGCAGCGGTGCCGGCTGGCACTCATCGACCCCTGGGACGGGGCCGCGGCCTGGGAGCGGGAAATGCCCGCCGGGAGCCGCGCCGGCGCGGTCCGGCCCGGCGCGGTCGCCGTCCTCGAGCCGGAAGGCGGTTTCGCCGTGCTGCATGTCGCGTCGGGCGAACCGGTGCTCGAGACCCGGCTCGACGTTCAGGCGCCGCCTGAATCGCTTCACGTGGAACCCTACGGGGAGAACTACCTGGTCGTGGCCAATCGCCCGGCCGAGCCGGCCGAGCAGCGCGTGCACGTGCGCAGTCCCGTGCCCTCGGTCGACGTCGATGGAAGCCTCTACGGTGTCGGCCGCGACGGCAGCCTGTTGTGGGAGGCCGAGGTGCGGGACCAGCAACTCGAACTGGACCTGCCGCCCGAACTGCCCGTGCTGCTGCTGAGCAAGCGGCGGCAGCACCGCGTGCCGCGCGACGGGGGGGGATTGACGACCCGCGTCGAGTACGCCATCCTGTGCCTCGACAAACGCAACGGCCGGATCCTGTACGATGAGACGTTCGCGACCCACGGGCAGGAAATGGAGATTCGAGCCGCCGATCCGGCGGGCGGGCTCATTGAAGTGATTACCCGACCGATGAGCCTGCGGATCACCAGGGCAAAATAGCACCCCATGACCAACAGCGAAATCGCCGCCGCGTTCGAACAAGTGGCCGACCTGCTCGAATTCCAAGGGGCCAACCCGTTCCGCATCCGCGCCTACCGCAGCGCCGCCCGCACCATCGGCGATCTGCCCGAGGCCGCGGCTGAAATCGCCGCCGATCCCGAGCGGTCGCTGACCGAGTTGGACGGCATCGGCAAGGACCTGGCTGGAAAGATCGAGACCCTCCTGGCCACCGGCTCGTTGCCGATGCTCGACGAGTTGCTCGCCGAGATTCCCGAGTCGGTGCTGGCCATTCTTCGCGTGCCGAGCCTCGGCCCGAAACGCGCCGCCCTGCTCTACCACGAGTTGGGCATCGCCACCCTCGACCAATTGCGCGAGGCCTGCGAGTCGCAAAAGGTGCGGGCGCTGAAGGGCTTCGGCGCCAAGAGCGAGGAGGCCATCCTCAAGGGGATCGGCATTGCGGGTGAAGCGGGTCGCCGTCTTCTATGGTTCCGGGCCGACCAGCACGTGCAGGCCATCCTCGCCCATATGGCCGGCTGCTCCGCCCTCGAGCAGCTCGAGCCCGCCGGCAGCTACCGGCGGCGCAAGGATACGGTGGGCGACCTCGACTTCCTGGCCGTGGCCACCGCCCCCGGCCCCGCCATGGACCACCTGGCCGCCTACGAGGGCATCGCCGCCGTCCTGCTGCGCGGCGAGACGAAAATGTCGATTCGCCTGGCGGCCGGGCTCCAGGTCGACCTGCGCATCGTCCCGGCCGAGTCGTTCGGCGCCGCCCTGCAATACTTCACCGGCTCGAAGGAACATAACGTCACGCTGCGCGGCCGGGCCAGAAAGCGTGGGCTGAAGATCAACGAGTACGGCGTCTTCCGCGACGAACGGCAAATCGCCGGCCGCACCGAAGACGACGTGTACGCCGCGCTGGACCTCCCCTGCTTTCCGCCCGAACTGCGCGAGAACCGCCGCGAGTTCCAATGGGCCGACGCCGGCCAACTGCCCACGCTCATCGACCCGGCCGACATCCGCGGCGACCTGCACATGCACTCGACCTGGACCGACGGCATCGCCACCATCGAAGAGATGGCCGAAGCCGCGCGGCGCCGGGGACTGCGCTACATCGCCATCACCGACCATTCGAAGCGGGTTACCGTGGCCGGCGGCCTCGACGCGAACGACCTGCGCCGCCAGTGGCAGGACATCGAGCGGCTCAACGCCCGGTTGAAGGGAATCACCGTGCTCAAGGGCGTCGAGGTCGACATCCTGGAGCGGGGCGGTCTCGACCTGCCCGACGACGTGCTGGCCGAAGCCGATTGGGTCGTTGCAAGCGTGCATTTCGGCCA
>SKJM01000760.1 GCA_007122045.1 Planctomycetales bacterium
AGCAGCCCAGTTGCGGGCGAAGGTCGTCGACGGCGATCAGCAGCACGTTGAGGCGGCCCTCGGCGGCAGTCGCGGGCGAAACCATCAGTGCGGCGGCCCAAAGGGCGCGGAGCAGCGTCCGTCTCATGGCCTAGTCCTTGTCAAAGAAATAGTCGGGATAGGTAAGCGAAATCCGCCCGCGCCCGGCCCGGCCGCCATCGTCCGGCCCAGTGCACGGGCGTCCGGACGGAAGGTTCGCCGTAACAGCCCAGCTCCGGTCCGTTGTCTTCGGAAACGATCAGCAGGATGTTCGGCGGGCGTCCAGCCGATGCCTCCGGCGTGGGCGGTTCCGCGGCGGGCGTTTCCTCGGCTCGCAGCAAACCCGCGGCCATGAACATTGCCAAGGCCCAACAAACGATTGCCCAGCTCACCGTGCCGGATTCGTTTGTCATCGGGTTTCTCCGTCGCGTCGGGTACTACGCGGTCGAGCGTGGTGCGGCTTTCGGGCAGGGTCGTATTCGGTGGGGTACTCGGGGAACAGGCCGTCGACGATGCACTCACCAGATTCTTGCTGCTCGACGACTATTCTCCCGTCGTTACTTCTGCTTGTCAACACAATGACCGCCGTAAATCCGGAAACATTGCGTCTTCGACGCCCTGGGAGGGGGCATGCGCCCCATGTCAGAGGGCTCTTTGGGTCGACTTGCGGGGCGGCATCCATGACGCGGGCAGTCTTCCCCACTGCATGGGAAGGGGCCCCCGAGAACAGTTACGCGGCGTGAGAACAATCCGCTCTATCCCTAACCGCTTGCGAATCTTCTCGATCTGCGGCCCCAGCGGGGGGGCGAGTTGCCAAATGCGCATATATTTTTGCCAGATAAGCTAACACATGGCGTTGAGGATTTGGTATACTGAACGTAATCGTTCCCGGGCCGTGCGCGAGCCTCGCGCTGTTTTGGAGCCATGTGCGGCTCGGCAGGACCGTTCGCTGCGCAATGACGCACGGAGCCCCCCCGAAGGACTGCCATGTTGCAAGGAATCATCATTTGGTGCGTTTCGTTGGCTTGTGCCGTACCATCGGTTGAACCCGGCGCTGCCTGCGCCGAACCCGGCGCGCGTCCGTTGCCGCTTTCGGCGGTGCGTTTGACGGACGGTCCGCTGAAGCATGCACAGGACCTGACCGGCCGATATCTGCTCGAACTCGAGCCCGACCGGCTGGTGGCGTACTTTCGCGAGCGGGCCGGATTGAAGCCGAAAGCCAAGCCCTACGGCGGCTGGGACGGCGGCGGCAAGAACCTTACCGGGCATATCGGCGGCCACTACCTCTCCGCTGTGAGTTTGATGTGGGCGGCAACCGGCGACGAACGCTACTTGCAGCGGGCCCATGCCATGGTCCGCGAGTTGAAAGAGGTCCAGGACCAACATGGTGACGGATTCCTCTGCGCCATTGAAGGCGCCCGCGAGGCCTTCGCCGAGGTGGCCGGGGGCGATATCCGCTCCAGCGGGTTCGACCTGAACGGCCTTTGGGTGCCGTGGTACACCATCCACAAAACGATGGCCGGGCTGCGCGACGCCTATCGGCACGCGGGGAACCGCGCCGCGTTGGACATGGCGGCCAAGAAGGCGGAGTGGAACGAGGGAATCGTCGGCGACCTCACGGAAGCCCAAGTCCAGAAGATGCTCGACGCGGAATTCGGCGGGATGAACGAAGTCCTGGCCGACCTGTATGCCGACACCGGCGAGCGGCGCTGGCTCGAACTGTCCTATCGATTCGAACACCGGGTCATCGTCGAGCCTCTGATGCGGCATCAGGATATCCTGCCCGGCACACACGCCAACACGCAGATACCCAAGCTCGTGGGCTCGGCCGCCCGGTTCGGCTATACGGGCGACCCGGCCGACATCATCGCCGCGAGTTTCTTCTGGGATCGCGTCGTGCAGCATCACAGTTTCGCCACCGGCGGGCACAGCACGGACGAGCACTTCGGCCGGCCCGATGAGCACAACGACCGCATCGACGGCCGAACCGCCGAGTCGTGCAACGTGTACAACATGCTCAAGTTGACGCGCCAACTCTTCGCGTTCCGCCCCGACGCGCATTATGCCGAGTTCCACGAACGGGCGCTGCTGAACCACGTGCTCGCTTCGATCGACCCGGAGGACGGCCGAACCTGTTACATGGTTCCCGTGGGGCGCGGCGTGCGGCATGAATATCAGGACATGCTGGAACGGTTCACCTGCTGCGTGGGGACCGGCATGGAAAGCCACGCACTGCATGGCCACGGAATCTATTACGAGTCGGCCGGCCGGCTTTGGGTGAATCTCTATGTACCTACTTCGGCCCATTGGAAAGCCTCCGGCGCGGTCGTCACGACCGAAACCGACTTGCCCGAGGGCGAATCGGCCACCATCACACTCCAACTTGCGGAGCCCGGGCAGTTCACGCTGGCATTGCGGCGCCCGGCCTGGGCCGGCGACGGCTTTTCCGTCAGCGTGGGAGGCGACACGGTGGCGGACCTGCCGCCGGCGGGATCGTACGTCGAACTCAACCGCCGGTGGAACGACGGCGACAAGGTCCAGTTGACGTTACCCAAAAAGCTTCGCCTGGAACCGCTACCGGACAATCCGCGACGCGCCGCCGTCCTTTGGGGGCCCCTGGTGCTGGCGGCCGACCTGGGGCCGGAGGATCACCTGGAACGCGGGTGGAGCGACAGAACCGAACTGTGGAACGTCCCCGTATTTGTCGCGGCCGATCGTCCGGTTTCCGATTGGCTGAAGCCCGTCGCCGGTAAGCCTGGCCGTTTTCGCAGCGACGGGGTCGGCCGCGAACGGGACGTGGAGTTCGTCCCCTTCTACCGACTGCACCGCCGCACGTACGCCATCTATTCGGATCTGTTCACGCCCGACGAATGGAAAGAGGAGCAGGCGGCCTACGCGGCCCGGCAGAAGCAACGGCGCAAGCTCGAGGCGGCCACCGTCGCCTACGTGCAGCCGGGCCAGATGCAGCCCGAACGCGACTTCCACTACCAGGCCTCCGAAGGCACCAGCGTGGTGCGGCTTCAGGGTCGGCCGGGCCGCCGGTCCCGCGGCTGGTTTTCCTTCGAGCTGCCCGTCGACGCCGCCAGCCCCATGGCCTTGATGGTGACCTACAACCGTAACGAATGGCTGCGACGCACGTTCGACATCGAGGTGGACGGCGAGCGGCTCGACTCGGTCACCATCGAGCGACACGGGCCCGTCCGTTTCTTCGAAGCGGAATACCCCATCCCGGCAAGGCTTGTCGATGGAAAGGAGCGGGTCACGGTGCGGTTCGAGGCCACGGGAGGAAACGAAACGGCCGCCGTTTACGGCATTCGCATGATCCGCGCCGATGTTGCGAGTGACCGGGTGCTCCTGGAGGAATAAGCGTTTACGGTTGCAGCGCAGGGAGTTGCCAAATGCGCATATATTTTTGCCAGATAAGCTAAAACATGCCGTTGGGGTTTTGGTATAATGCAGGGAGCCGTTCACGGGTGCCCGTGGGACACGGCCCTTTCGGCGACAACATGCGGGGGTGCGCCGGGCGGCTGGGGTGCCCTAGGTCGTGGCATGCACTAGGCGCAGGCCACAAGCGGTTGTTGACGTTGTTTGCCGTCTTGTGATAAGATGGCAGGATGACGACGGCGGTCGGCTTGTCGGAACCCGCGAAGCGGTTCGACATACCCCTGCCCGCACCGCGAGCCGTCCCGCCTTAAACTGTCCCGCCTTGGTGCCTACCCGACCCGTTGCCTGCCTTTGGAGGATACGCCTTGCGTGTCGTAAAGCGATATTCGTGCCGGGAACTTGACGAGTCCGATTCCCGCGCGTTACATTGGATACGTGGGCCGTTCTGTCCGGGTACTTGGTGTGCCCCGAGCCGGTGAACGGCTACCCGCACTGCGAACGCTCCCGCCTTGAGACGATACTTCGCCTTTCGTGGAGCAAAGAACAGTGGAGCAAAGAACAAATGGAAGGGTTATTCATGTTTGCCAATAGAGGGCCGATTGTCGTTTTCGTGTTTCTCGCCACGCTGCTGCCGGGCGTTTGCGCGGAAGGGGGCCGTGGCAAGCCGGACGACTGGTTCGTCAGAGGCAGCGAGACACCCAGGGAGCGGAGGCCGACGCAGTTCGTGGCCTCGGGCGAGACGCGCGACATCATCCCGGACGCCCCGGGGGCTCCGCTGTCGCAGACCGAGCGGAAGAGGCCGCCCTCGCCGGATTATCTGATTTCCAAGGTCCGGTGGGGCGCGGGCGCGATCATCCAGGACCAGCACGTCGAGGATTGGAATCTGGCTCCCAACGACGTTGAGCAATTCATGCATATGGCCCGGCAGAATAACTTCATGTACCACTGGTCCCAGACCAGGCTCGAGCAGTTCAGCTACGATCCGAAGTTGATGCCGGCGATCCTGATCAGCGGGGTCCGCGAGGTGCGGTTCGATCCCGCCCACATCGACAAACTCCGCGAATACGTCCTCCGGGGAGGAACGATCGTGTGCGATTCGGTCTACGGCTCACCCTGGTTCTACGAATCGGCGCTGGAGGTGTTCGGCCAGATGTTCCCGGAGTCGAGATTCCGGGTGCTGCCCCCCGACCACCCTTTGTATCACATGCTCGTGGAAGTGGACGAGGTCGAGTACCACTGCGGGCGGGACGACAACGAACCATTCCTGGAGGGATTGTACGTCGGTAGTCGGATTGGCGTGCTGTTGTCCCGGTACGGGCTTGGCTGCGGCTGGCAGGGCAACATGGACGTCTTCGATACGCTGCTGGAGCGCGGCCTTTCGGCCAGGGCGTACAGCGTGGACTCCGCCCGGAGGATCGGCACGAACCTCGTGCCGTATATTCTAGGATATAACCGGGTCGGAGAGATTGAGGGTAGGCCCGAAATGTTCGGCCTGGCCGACCAGAGGTCACCGACGTCCGAATTCGTGTTTGCTCAGGTCAAGCACGAGGGAGCATGGAACGCCCACCCCGGCGCGGCGCGATCGCTGCTGATCAGGCTTCAGCAGGAGTCATCGATTCCGGTGAACCTCAGGCGGGTTGCCGTCGACCTGGCCGAGGACGACTTGGTACCCTATCCATTCCTTTACTTGACCGGTTTGGACGATTTCCGGCTTTCCGACAGGCAGATCGAGGGCTTGAGAACCTATATCGACGGGGGCGGGACCTTGCTGGTCAACAATACCCTGGGGCTGGCGACGTTCCACCAGGCCGCCATGCGGGAGATCCGTCGCGTTTTTCCCGGCAACGAGTTCGGTGTGCTCCCGGTCAGCCACGCGATCTACGGCGTCCTCCACGACGTCCGCCGCGTGCAGTACACGCCGACATTGCGCATGGACCGGGGCGAGGAACTGGGCGACCGCCCGGTCCTGCACGGCATGCACATCGACGGTAAGCTCCGGGTGATCTACAGCCCCTACGACATGGCGTCCGGCTGGAACGAAATCCGCTACCCGCTGAGCCGCGGATACGACCCGGATTCGGCCAAGAAGCTGGGGATGAACGTTATTATGTACACGATGACCCATTGAACCGGTCGCCTCACGGCGCTTTAGAACCATGGTCACCTCGCTCTCGATGATTGACACCGTCCCTGCCGACACCCACGAGGCCGTGGCGTCGCTGGCGGCGACCCACCGGCGGCTCCGGGAGGAGGTCGGGCAGGTCATTGTCGGCCAGCACGACGTGCTGGACCAGGTTTTGACGGCATTGTTCGCCAGGGGGCACTGCCTGATGAAAGGGGTTCCGGGGCTGGCCAAGACGCTGATCGTCAGCAGCCTTGCCAGGACCATGTCGCTGGCCTTCAAGCGGATCCAGTTCACCCCGGACCTGATGCCGACCGACATCACGGGCGGGATGACCTTGAGCGGGGACGTGAGCGGATACCGGGAGTTCGTCTTCCGCAAGGGGCCGATCTTTACCAATATTCTGCTGGCCGACGAGATCAACCGGACGCCGCCGAAGACGCAGGCGGCGCTGCTGGAGGCGATGGAGGAGTGGCACGTGACGGTCGCCGGCGCGACGCGGCCGCTGCTGCCGCCGTTCTTGGTGCTGGCGACGCAAAACCCGATCGAGCAGGAGGGAACCTACCCCCTGCCGATGTCGCAACTCGACCGCTTCCTGTTCATGGTCCAGATCGATTACCCGTCGCTCGACGAAGAGCAGACGATTCTCCAGACGACCACCCGCGATTCCCTGCCCGCGCTGGAATCGATCATCACCGCCGAGGCGATCCTGGGCTATCAGGAGCTGGTGCGGCGCGTGCCGGTCAGTTCGTACGTGGCCAACTACGCGGCGCGTCTTGCCTCCGCGACGCGCCCGGAACACGCGGCCGCGCCCGATTTCATCCCGAAGTGGGTCCAGTGGGGTTGCGGCCCCCGGGCGGGCCAGTCCCTGTTGCTCGCGGCCAAGTCGCACGTCCTGCTCAACGGCAGGTTCAACGTTTCCGTCGACGACGTCCGCGCGTTCGCCCATCCGGTGCTGCGGCACCGCTTCGGACTGAATTTTACGGCGGTCAGCGAGGGGTACGATACGGACACGATCATTGACTGGCTGCTCGATGCGGTTCCCCAGGAGTGATGGTGCAGGCCCGACCGAAGTGGAACGAGGAAGCTATGGCGAGAACAAGAAAGAAGACCTACAAATACCTTCCGCCGCAGATGGCGGACAACCTGCGGAACCTCGAGATCTCGGTCCGCAAGCAGATGGATGGCGGCATGCAGGGGCTTCACCGTTCCCCCGCGTTCGGTTCCTCGGTGGAATTCGCCGAGTACCGGCCGTACGTCCAGGGCGATCCGATCCAGCGGATCGATTGGACCGTCTACGCGCGCACCGACCGGTACGTGATCCGCCGTTTTCACGACGAAGTCAACATCCGTGCGCATATCCTGCTGGACACTTCCGAGAGCATGGCCTACCGGCAGAAAGGGAAGATGTCCAAGATGGAATACGGGTGCTACCTGGCAGCCTGCATCATGTACATGATGGTCAACCAGGGCGATTCAGCCGGCCTGATGACATTCGGCGAGGAGGTGCGGGACACCTACGAGCCCGCCGGCTCGTTCGTCGGCCTCCGACCGATGCTCCTCGGGCTCGAAGACATCAAGCCGGCGGGCCAGGGCGACATCGAGAAGGCGCTGCACGCGGCCGCGGGGCTCATCAAGGGCCGTTCGCTGGTGGTGGTGATCTCCGATCTGCTCCAGGATCCGCGCGAGACGCTCCGGGGCATCGGGCACCTTTGCTACGAGCGCAAGGACGTGACCGTATTTCACGTCATGGACCGGGGTGAGTTCCAGCTCCCCGACGAGGGCCTGATCGAGGTGGAGTTCCTGGAAACCCGCGATCGGATGAACGTGGACATTACGGAATTCCGCGATCTGTACCTGCGACGGATCCGCGAGTACCTCGACGAGCTTCGCATCGGCTGCACCAAGGAGGGTGCGGATTACATTCTGGTGGACACCAACACCGACATCCACGATACACTACACAGGCGGGCTGCTGTATCATGATATCCGGCGCAACTCTATTTCTGTATCTTCTTCCGTTGGCTGCGGCCCCGCTCGTCTTTCACTTGCTGATGCGCCGGCGTCGGAGGAGGATCATCTTCTCGACGAAGATGTTCTTCGACCGCGTCCACCCCCGGCTCACCGCCCAGCGGAAGTTGCGTGAATGGCTGCTCCTGGCGGCCAGGATGCTGATGATCGCCCTGCTGTTGCTCGCCCTGGCCCGGCTGGTGGTCACGGGCGTCGGCGCGGGGCTGGGATGGGGCGGCAGGCCGGTCGTCGTCGCCGTGATCGACAACTCCGGCTCCATGGCGGGCCGGGTCCGGGGAGGCGAGGACACGAAGCTGAAGACGGCGGTCGACGGCGCGAGGGCGCTGCTGGCCAATATGCAGGATGGAGCCGAAGCCGGCATCGTGTCGCTCGTTGCGGACCCCAGGGCGGCAGCGCGGGGCGCGATGACCTCCGATCGGAAGGTTCTGCTCGATTTCCTCGATACGATCGAGGTCACCGCGGCGGCGGGCGATCCGGCGCGGGCGATCCGGCAGGCCGTGGCCATGCTCAAGGAGGCTAGTCCCGCCGGGGGCGGTGCCGTCCACGTATTTACCGATCTCCAGGAGAGTGACTGGCGCGCGCCGCATCTGAATCCGGAAGACGTGGGGAACAATGTCCGCGTCGTTTTCCACCGTGTGCCTACGGCTTCGACCGACCTGCCCAACGTCGCGGTGGTTCAGGCGAGCATCTCGTCCCGCCGGATACTTCCGCGGCAACCGTATTTCGTTGAATTGCTGCTCCGCAATGATGGCGACAAGGACGTGGAGATCCGCGCAAACATCCAGGAACAGGATCAGGTCGTCGCTGACACGACAAAGGTCACCATCGCCGCCGGCGCACAAGAGAGGGTCAGGATGGGGTTCCAGGCCCAATCCCCGGGCGTCCACTGGATCCGGACGTGGATCGAGGGGGACGGTTTCTCGGGGGACAACCGGGTGGCGCTCTCCTACCTCTGCGAGCCGACGGGCGAAATAATCTTTGTCGGCGGACGACAGGCCGCGGATTTCGGCGTGCTCCCGCTCGCCTTTTCACCCGACGGAGACGGCCGGTACACGTCCCTCGTGCCCGACTTCTGCGGGCTGAGCGAACTGCAGGAGCGTCTCGAGAATCGAGAACCGATGCTCGTGGTCCTGAAGTGGTCCGACGCGGGCGCGCTGGATGGGACGATGGCGGATCGGCTAGAGGAATATGTACTCCAGGGCGGCAACCTGCTCGTCCTGCCGGCGGTCGCGGGAGAGGAACCGTCCGGCAATCCGCCCGCGTGGATCGGGGCCGGCGTCGAAAAGGTCCAGGTGCTGCCCGAGGCCGCGCCGCTGGCGGTGCTCGACGGCGCGTCGGAATTCTGGGCTGATCTTCGCGGCCCGGACGGCCGGGTTCGGCTGGGCGAAGCGTATGTGAGACGGTATCATCCCTTGTCGCTGCACGACGACGCGGGGTATGAGCCGCTCCTGGACGTCGGCGATGGGCAGACCCTGTTTGCCGTTCGCCGGCTGGGCGACGGGCAAATCACCGTCAGCGGCATGGCGTTTGCCGGTACCCGTGAAGGGATTCCGGAATGGAATACGCTTCCGTCGAGGAGGGGCTTTGTCGTGATGGTCCAGCCGATCGCCCTCGGCGCCTTCTCCAGTCTGGCCATGCGAAATATGTCCATCGTCGCCGGCAGCGCACCGCGGTCGCTGCCGGGCGACGAAGACGACGAGGTGCAGATCATTACCCTGGTGGGGGACCCGGTCGACTGGTCGGGGCCGCGCGACCAGACGCCCGTGCTGGTTCGTGAAGGGGCCTATCTCGTCCGCGCGGGCGAACGGCAAATGTGTCTTTCGGTCGTGCCCTCCGAGACGGCAGGGAACCACGCGTTCATCGCGGGTTCCGAGGTGGCCGCCATGGGCGGGATATCCCATACGGTTCGGGATCTGTCCGATGGGAGCGATTTGAGGGACGAAATCGAGAGATTCATCGCAGGGATGGAACTCTACGTTCCCCTGTTGTTATTGGCGATCGCGGCCTTGATGGCGGAGGGCCTGATCGGCTCGCCATCGCCTCGCCGGGGCGCGCGGCCCGGCGACGGCAAGGAAAACCCA
>SKJM01000207.1 GCA_007122045.1 Planctomycetales bacterium
ACATGTTGCCCAGCACCATCTCGCTCTTGGCCCACAGCCTCCAGCCGGTGTCCCATACTAGTCTCTGGCCGGAATTCGTGCCGTTGAAAATGAACCTATCGACCGTGACCCTGCCGAGGTTGCTCGTGTCGAGCGTCCCACCCTGGATGCGCAACGTGCTGATACCCGCACCGTCGTCCTGAATGTTCCCGCGCACCCTCAGCGTCCCGCCGTACAGGTTGTAGACGGCGTTGTGTCTGGTTTGGGATCCCCCCAGGTTAATCTCTCTGACGACCACGGTTCCCCCACTCTGGGCAACCTCGCCGCTGCCGTTGTAGCCGATGCGCAACCCCCAGGGGTGGCTCAGTCTCAGCGTCCCGCCGGTGATACCCAAACGCCCCGAGTCGCCGGCGCCCTGGCCGAGATCGAGCCTCCGCACGTCGACGGTCCCGCCGGTGATCCTCACAGCGCCGCGGTTGATGACGACGTTCGAGTTGGCGTTCGGGCGAAAGGGCCAGCTCCTCGAACTCGCCGAATTCTCCAGACGCCAGTTGGCATTGTTTGTCCAGTTCCGCCATTCGTTGCTGGGCCCCGTCCAGTACCGGGTGTTGATCACTCCGCTGCTGCCGCTTCCGTACTTGGCACGGATGTTGGATATATCTATCGAGGGCAGGTTGCCATTGGCGACTATGCTCCCGGCCGTACTATTCAGCCACGCGTTCATGATGCTGGTGCCCGAAGTATGAAAGAGCCCGAGGTTGTGGCCGAACTCGTGGGCTGCGACGGCGCGCAATGTCCAATCGCCCCAGTTGTTATGGTTGGCCCTCAACCAGATCCTTAGGCTGCCGGTGTAGCTATTGCTCGGGGGCAGCTGGGCGAGGCCGATTGCTTGGTCCATGTCCCTCTTGCCGACGCGGATGTTGACATTGCCCCCGTCCGGAACCTGAACGAAGGTGATCGGCGTATACTTGGCCCACACAGCGAGGGCCTCCTCGATTAGGTCGACGACATCGTATTGGTTGAGACCGCTTCCAAGGTTCAGCCCCCCGCCAGCGAACAGGCCGTCGCTGAGATTCTCGCTGTAGCTGTAGGTCAGCGTGATCGGACGGCCGTTGCCTCCCGGCTGGTTCCACTTTTGCGCCGAAAGAGCTGAGGGCCAACCCAGCAGCACGACGATCGCGGCACACAGCCACGCGCTGCGCAGCGACCGCGGCCGTTTGCCGCCGGACCGGGGCCCGGCCCCCTCTCGGGCCAGAAACTCCGACAACACAACCTGATATAACGTCTTCATGCGTGGCTCCTAAGGATACGGGACAGGAAAAGCGATTCTCGCCACAGAAGTATGGGAATGGTGAGGTCCCCCTGTTTACCCCCCATTCGCCAAAGGTTTCGAATTTATTCCCCATCCACTCAAACGCACGCTTCGGAGTCGTACCCCGTGTGCGCAGAAGGACGTGCGGCGTCAAATCATCCGGGCGGGGCCCGTTCGCCAATCTCCCTGGCGAAAGCCCACACCCCATCAACACCATTAGCATAACAGAAAAGCATCGATACATTGCGCAGAAATACTGTACTTATGCGTACGGCTCCACCCGCGGGGGGTGATGCATGGGTGCTGACGGGCCGCACGGTAGGCGCGCGGCTGATCGACCCCAACACCCCGAAAGTGCTTGCCGTGGCGAGGGCAGGAGCGTTCGGTGGCGGGCCCCTGCACGCCGCGCCTCAATACGCCAACGTCTCGAGCAGCCGGAGCAGCGCCTCCGGAACGGGCCGATGGCCGGCGAAGCTGTCGGCGAAGGGCGTCAGCACCAGGTTGCCGTGGATGAGGCCGGTCATGGCGCCGGTCTGGCCGTCGAGGATGGCCCGGACGGCGAAATCGCCCAGGCGGGCGGCGAGAACGCGGTCGGCCGCCACCGGCGTGCCGCCCCGTTGCAAGTGGCCGAGCGTGAGCACGCGGGTTTGAAACGGGCAGCCGCCCTTCTTCAACTGCTCGTTGAGCACCACGGCGCCGCCCGTTTCATCGCCCTCGGCCACCACGATCATGATGGACGTCTTCCCGCGGGCCTTCAGCAGTTGCAATTGGCGGATGATGTGAGCGGTGTCGGTGGGTGTTTCCGGGATGGCGGCCACCTCGGCGCCGCCGGCCAGTGCCGTATACAGGCCGATGTACCCGCTGTGCCGCCCCATCACTTCCACCACGAACATGCGCTCGTGGCTGTCGGCCGTATCGCGCAGCCGGTCGAGCGCCTCGACGGCCGTCTCCACCGCAGTGGCGAACCCGATCGTGTAGTCGGTGCCCAACAGGTCGTTGTCGATGGTGCCCGGGCAGCCGATGACGCGGCCGTCGTAGTATCGGCTCAGGGCGACGGCGCCGCGGAAGGTGCCGTCGCCGCCGATGGGAATGAGGGCATCGATCCGGTGTTTCTGGAGGACGGCGGCGGCCTTCTTCTGCCCGGCGTCGGTGCGGAACTCCTCGCTGCGGCTGGTGTGCAGGATGGTGCCGCCGAGCTTGGCCAGGTTCGAGACCGAGCGGAGCTTCATGAGCGGTTCGCCGTCGGCATTGATGTAGAAATCTTCGTTCAACAGCCCCTGGTAGCCCCGGTGGATGCCCACGACATCGTGGCCGGCCGCGTTGGCCGAGCGCACGACGGCGCGGAGGCAGGCGTTCATTCCGGGTGCGTCGCCGCCGCTGCAGAAGACACCGATTCGCATGGTAGGGCCTTTCGTGGATAGGGGCCGTGGGAGCCATCCCCCGGAAACAGTGGATTGGATCAGAACTCGTCGATGGGCAGCTCGTGCTCGCGCAGGAAGGCCTCGGTCTCGTCGCGGGTGAACACGCCCTCGGTGGCGCCGAGGGCGCGGACGCAGCTCGCTCCCAGCGCGCTGCCCCAGCGCAGGCAGCCGGCGGGGTCCTCACCGCGCAGCAGGCCGGCGCAGTAGCCGGCGTCGAAGGCGTCGCCGGAGCCGGTCCCGCCCAGGTACTCGGCCGGGTACGTTCCGGCGCGGAGGCGGTGGGTATCGCTCAGCAGGAGGCAGCCCCGGTCGCCCTGGGTGATGACCACCGTTTTCGCGCCGGCCTCGCGGAAGCGCTGCGCCTGCTCGTACGGATCGCTCAGGCCGGTAATTACCGCGGCTTCGTCGTCGTTGGGCAGGAACACGTCGACCTCGGGCAGGACCTTCGCAAGGATATCCCAGTGGTCCGTCCCGCCGAACAGCACCACGTCGAGCACGGTTCGGGCGCCGGCGGCGCGGGCGGTTCGGAACATCTCGACGAACGCGTCGGTTTCCAGCCCCGGCATCATCAGGTACCCGCCCACGTACACGACCTTTGCCTGCCGGATCCAGCCGGGTGGAATGTGGCCCACTTCAAAGGCGGTGTTGGCCCCCGGCGTGCTGATGAACCGCCGGTCCTGCCCGGTCACGTTGATGACCATGGTGCTGGCGGTTCCGTGCGCGGGCAGGGTGTGCACGCCCGACGCATCGACGCCGGCCCGCTTGAGCGTCTCGACGACGAAGCGGCCGAACGTATCGTCGCCCACGCAGCCGGCAGCGCCCACCGCAACGCCCAGCTTCGCCAGATCGACGGCGGCGTTCGACGCGCAGCCGCCCACGGTCAACTGCATCCGCTCGGTCGGCACCAGCTCGCCGGGGTTGGGGACGCGGAGGATGGGCGCGCAAACGTAATCGGCAAAAAGGATTCCGGCACACAGGCAGTCGACGGACATCGGTTCATGCTCCGTGGTGGGTCCGTGGGATGAATGCAAGTGACAGAATGCGTGTTATTGATAGCAGCCGGGCTCCCACTTGACCAGTACCCCCGGGGCGGCCCGTTCACGGGCGGCGGGGACTGAGGTGTTCAATTGGTCTCGTTTATGGCTATGCTTTTTCTCTCTCCGCGCCTTTAACAGCCACCGTGCGAAATGCCAAAGCTGACGCAATACGAAAGCGGCGTCAAGCCTCCGCACTCCAAAAAAGCCCGAATCTCTTGCCAGGCGCCGGCCAAAGCCGGGACTCCAACTTCACGGCCGGGCATATCGCTCATCTTCCCAGCGGTGGTCGGTCACCAGCCAGCGGTCGTCGTACCGGCGGAGCATCAGCTCCAAATCGGTGGTGTAGTGCCGGTAGGGAATTATGCCCCGCCGATCACGAAACTCGACCCGCACGCCAAGCTGCACCCGGACGCTTGGCGGGCTGGTCAGTTCGTTGATCTGGCCCACTTCCAGCCGGCTGATGCGCACGCTGGTGAACTCGATGTGTTGCAGCACGCGGCGCAACAGGTCTTCGGTGGAGTTGGCCTGGGGGGCCAGGCAGGCGAGCACGGCGTCGGGGTCGTTCGCCTCCAGGGCCGCGCGGCCGGCCTCGATGGCCAACTCGACCCGCTCCCGCTCGGTCACCACCAGCCATTCGAGCCCCACCAGGGCCAGGACCACCACCAGCACCCCGCCCATGGCCACCAGCACTGCGCCGCGGCCGGTGCGCACGAGGATGACGCCGAGAATCGCCTCGACAACGATCCCCACCAGGATGGCCGGCCAGGGGTTTTCCAGGAGGATGGTCATGGAATGATGGGGGCTGCACCGCGCGCGGCTACCCGAACAGCGGGCCGCCGTACAGGGCGCCGTCGCCGAGGATCTCCTCGATGCGGAGCAACTGGTTGTACTTGGCCATGCGGTCGGTGCGCGAGGCCGAGCCCGTCTTGATCTGCCCGGTGCCCAGGCCCACGGCCAGGTCGGCGATGGTCGAATCCTCGGTCTCGCCGCTGCGATGGCTGATCACGGCCGTGTAGGCGTTGCGCCGGGCGAGTTCGACCGCCTCGATGGTTTCGGTGAGGGTGCCGATCTGGTTGACCTTAATGAGGATGCTATTGGCAATGCCCTCCTCGATGCCGCGTTGCAGCCGGGTGGTATTGGTGACGAACAGGTCGTCGCCCACCAGTTGCACCTTCTCGCTGAGCCGTTCGGTGAGCAGTTTCCAGCCGTCCCAGTCGTCCTCGTCGCAGGCGTCTTCGATGGAGCAGATGGGGTACTGATCGACCCATCCGGCCAGCAGGTCGATGAAGGCGCCGCCGTCGATTTCCTTCCCGTCGACCTTGTAGCGTTTCTTCTCGGCGTCGTAGAACTCGCTGGCGGCGGCGTCCAGGGCGATGAACACCTGCTCGCCCATCCGGTAGCCGGCCTTCTCGGCGGCCTCCATGATGACGTCGAGTGCTTCGGCGTTGCTGCGCAGCTCGGGCGCGAAGCCGCCCTCGTCGCCCACGTTCGTGCTCAGCCCCTTGCCTTTGAGCACCTTCTTGAGGTGGTGGAAGATCTCGCAGCCGGCGCGGATCGCGTCGGTGAACGAGTCGACGCCCAGCGGCATGACCATGAACTCCTGGATGTCCACGGCGTTATCGGCGTGGCTGCCGCCGTTGATGATGTTCATCATGGGGGCGGGCAGGATGCGGGCCTGGACCCCGCCGAGGTAGCGGAACAGCGGCAGGCCGCAGTGGTCGGCCGCGGCGTGGGCCGCCGCCAGCGACACGCCCAGGATGGCGTTCGCCCCCAGCCGGCTCTTGTTCTCCGTGCCGTCCAGCTCGATCATCCGCTGGTCGAGGGCCACCTGGTCCAGAATATCCATGCCGCAAAGCTCATCGGCCAACTGCCCGTTGACGTTCTCCACCGCCTGCATCACCCCCTTGCCGAGGTACAGCTTCTCGTCGCCGTCGCGCATCTCGAGGGCCTCGTGGACGCCGGTGCTGGCCCCGCTGGGCACTGCCGCCCGACCAAATGAGCCATCGGCCGTCTCCGCGTCAACCTCGATGGTGGGGTTGCCGCGGCTGTCGAGGATTTGTCGGGCACGAATGTCTACAATGGTTGAACTCATGGCTTGGTTCCTTGCGAAGCGGGAAATCGGGGTTCGGAAAGCGGAATCCGGTCGGGGATCCGCGGGAACGACACGTCTGCGAACCCCTCATTGTGCGCGCACGCCCGGCCCATGCCTAGCGGGGGCAAGACGCCCGTTGCGGGCGGACGTTCACGGAAGAAAGCCATATTGACCCCGGGGCGGCGAATCGCTACCGTTCCGCCGCCGTAGTCCTTCATCTTTTCCTCTCGCCGGCACGAGGCCGGCGCACTTTTCCACCAGACCATCGGGGTACCCTCGCCTAGCCGGCTCGGTGGACCGATGGGGCCAGACAGGAGTGCATCAAGGCATGAGTTCTCGTATGCGGTGGATCGCCTCGGGGGCCGTTCTTCTCTTTATCACCGGCTGCTGTAGCTGGGATAAATTCTCGTTCCGTTCCCAAAGCCCGGAAGAAAACGAACCGGTCACCCAATCGCCACGCCTCGTCCGCGATTTGGCGGTTCCGTACAACATGCTCCCGGTGCGGGTCGAGGCGATCGGCCTGGTGACGGGGCTTCGGGGCACCGGCAGCGATCCGGCGCCGTCGCCGCAACGGGCCGTCCTGCTGGGCGACATGCAAACCCGCGGCGTCGAGGAGCCGAACCGCGTCCTCCAGTTGCCAAGCACCTCGCTGGTGCTCGTTCGCGGCATCCTGCGGCCGGGTATCCAGAAGGGCGACCGCTTCGACATCGAAGTTCGCGTTCCCGCGGCCTGCGAAACCACCAGTCTGCGGGGAGGAAGGCTGCTCGAATGCCGGATGCGAGAACTGGCCGTTTTGGGGGGTCGTGTGCACGAAGGGCATGTGCTCGCCCTGGCGCAGGGGCCCATCCTGGTCGACCCCTCGGCGGAAAGCGGCGAAGATCGGGTCATGGCCGCACGTGGCCGGGTCCTCGGCGGCGGCGTGGCGATGAAATCGCGTCCGCTCGGGCTGAGGCTGAAGTCGGAACACCAGAGCGTGTTCAACAGTTCGCGAATCGCAACGGCCATCAACCGGCGGTTCCACACGTTCGACCGGGGTGTCAAGGTAGGCGTGGCCGAAGCACAAACCGACCAGTTCGTCCGTCTCCACGTACACCCCCGCTACAAGGACAATATCGACCGGTACGTCCGCGTGGTGCGGGCGGTGGTCATTCGCGAGTCGGCCCGGGAGCGGGCCGAGCGGATCGCGCGGCTGAAAGGGCAACTGCTCGATCCGGCGACGGCCGCCGAGGCGGCCCTCCAACTCGAGGCGATCGGCGTGGAGGGCGTCGATGCCTTGACGGCCGGCATCGAGTCGCCCGACCCGGAGGTCCGGTTCCATGCGGCCGAATCGCTGGCCTACCTCGACCGCCGCGAGGCGGCCAAGCCGCTCGCCGAGGCCGCCCGCGACCAGCCCGCCTTCCGCGTGTTCGCCCTCAGCGCATTGAGCGTCATTGAAGACTTCTCGGCTTACGACGCCCTGCGCGACATGCTCTCGCTGCCCAGCGCCGAGACGCGGTACGGGGCGTTCCGGTCCCTCTGGGTGATGAACCGCAACGACGCGCTCGTGCGCGGCGAGCGACTCGGCGACTTCAGCTATCACGTGCTCGACGTGGGCGGGCCGCCGATGATCCACGTCACACGCAACCGGCGCCCGGAATTGGTCGTGTTCGGCCCCGACCAGCACCTGGAGACACCGCTGGCGCTGAACGCCGGCAACCGCATCATGGTCACCAGCCTGCCCACCGGCGAGGTGTCGGTCGCGAAGTTCGCCGTGGGCGAGTCGGACCAGCGGCGGATTGTTTCGACGAGGGTGGATGAGGTGATCCGCGCGATCGCCGACCTGGGGGGCATGTACCCCGACGTGGTGCAGCTCCTGCAAGAAGCGAAACAGAGCGGGGCGCTCCGCAGCCGGTTCGAGATCGACGCCCTGCCCGAGGCCGGCCGCCGTTACGAACGGTCTCCCGACAACCTGGCCGGCTCGCCCGCCCAACAGGACGAGCGCGACGACGATCTATTCGCCGAGGTCGACGCCCGAGACCGCAGCATACGCCAAAGGAGCGGCTCTGAAGAGGGGGACGAGGGTGAACACCGGCTCGATTCCGACGAAATGGCCGGGGACCCCGAGCCGCGACAAGGATTTCTTGGTAGAATGTTATGGTGGCGATAAGATGGTCCGGAGGGCACGTTCCGCGCCATGCGGCGAATGCCACCAATGAGGGGTGGGCCGCCAGCCGGACCGGCACCGGCCCGCCGGCCCCCGCTCCTGACACCTAAAACCTGAAACCTACCCCTGGCCCGCATGCTGAAGGCGCTGGAACTCACCGGATTCAAGAGCTTTGCCGACAAGTCGCGGTTCGAGTTCCCGCCGGGCATTACCGTGGTGGTGGGTCCGAACGGATCGGGCAAGTCGAATATCGTCGACGCCGTGAAATGGGTGCTCGGCGAGCAGAGCGTCAAGAGCCTGCGCGGCCGGGAGATGGCCGACGTCATCTTCAACGGCTCCGGAGCCCGGCGGCCGATGAACTCGGCCGAAATCACGCTCACGTTCAACAACGCCGGGGGGCTGCTGGCCCTCGACTCGCCCGAAGTGCACATCACCCGCCGCGTGTACCGCAGCGGCGAAAGCGAGTACCTGATCAACCGGCAGCCGGCCCGGCTGCGCGACATCCGCGACCTGCTGGCCGGCACGGGCATGGGCACGCAGGCGTACAGCGTGATCGAGCAGGGGAAGGTCGATGTCCTGTTGCAGTCGTCGCCCCGCGACCGGCGGATGATTTTCGAGGAGGCGGCGGGCATCAGCCGGTTCAAGGCCCGCAAGCTCGAAGCCCTGCGCCGGCTGGAGCGCGTCGATCAGAACCTGCTGCGGCTGGGCGACATCGTGGAGGAAGTGGAAGGCCGCCTGCGCGGCGTGCGGATGCAGGCCGGCAAGGCCCGCCGCTACCGCGAGTACACCGAGCGCCTCCAGGAATTGCGCACGCAGGTGGGCCTGGTCGACTGGCGGCGGTTGACCGGCGAGTTGGCCGAGTTCGAAGCGGCTATTGCCCAGTGCCGCCACGATCGCGACGGGGCCGCCGCCGAGGCGGAGCGGGCCGAGGCCGACGTGCTCGAACTCGACGCCCGAATTGGCGAATTGACCGAAGCGCTCCGCCGCCGCGACGCCTTGATGGCCGAGGGGCGCGAACGGATCGCCGGCCGCGAATCGACCATCGAGCACGAGCGGGCCCGGCTGCGCGAGCACGAGGCCGAGGTGTCCCGGTGCCGCCGGCAACTGGCCGGCATGAACGTTCGGGCCGGCGAACTGCGGCAGCAGCTTGCCGTTACCGACGAGGAGCTTCAGGAGGCCCAGCGTCAGTACCAGGCGATTGCCCGGGCCGTTACCGAGGGCGAGCGCGGCCTGACCGAAACGACCCGCCACCTCGACCAGGTGCGCGGCGAGACGGAGCAGCGGCGCGCCGCGTACGTGGAACGGATGCGCGATGCGGCGGCCTTGGGCAACGAAGCCAGTTCGCTCGAAAGCCAGGTGGACGCGGCCGAGGCGGCCCGCGCGCGGGGCGAAAACCGGCTGGCCGAGGTGGACCGGCGCCTCGAAGGCGTGGCCGCCGAGCTGGCCGGCCTGGAGGCCCGGCAGCGCAGCCTGGCCGCGGAAGCGGAGGCCCGGCACGAGGCGTGTGAAGCGGCCGCGGCGCGGCTGGCCGAGGCGAACGCCGACCTGGCGCGGCGCCGGGAGCACCGGCAGGAG
>SKJM01000197.1 GCA_007122045.1 Planctomycetales bacterium
GCCTGGGGGGCTTGCCGGGGGTGCTTTGCTTGCGAAACCGATCTGGACTCCCGCCCCCCTTTCGACTATTCTTCGCTCGACTTTTCCTTCGCGGTGGACCCGTTGACCGATGGTTATCGGCGTAAGTTCCGGTCCTCCGTACTAGTCCGACGTCGGGAGAGACGGTTGGCCTCTGACAGCATGAAAGCGGGTCCCTTGGCCCGCGCCCAAGAACTGATCTTGCCGGTCGGGATCATCGCCAGCGTGCTGGTGATATTGGTTCCGTTGCCGGCGGGCTTGATGGACATGCTTTTGGCGGCAAACATTACCGTGGCAGTCATCATCCTGCTGACCACCGTCTACGTCCTCACGCCGCTGGAGTTCAGCATCTTTCCTTCGCTCCTGTTGGCGACCACCCTGTTCCGCCTCGTGCTGAACGTGGCCACCACGCGGCTGATCCTCACCCGGGGGCAATCCGATGGCCTGCTGGCCGCCGGCGGGGTGATCCGAACGTTTGGCGAGTTTGTGGCGGGCAACAACATCGTGGTGGGGCTGATCATCTTCGCCATCATCGTGTTGATCCAGTTCATTGTGATTACGAAGGGGGCCACGCGCATCAGCGAGGTGGCCGCCCGGTTCGCGCTGGACGGCATGCCCGGCAAGCAAATGGCCATCGACGCCGATCTGAACGCCGGCATCATCGACGAGCACGAGGCCCAGCGCCGGCGAGGCGAGATCACCCAGCAGGCCGACTTCTTCGGGGCGATGGACGGGGCCAGCAAGTTTGTCCGCGGCGACGCCATCGCCGGAATTATCATCACGGTAATCAACATCGTGGGAGGATTGATTATCGGAATAGGCCAGGCCGGCATGGGCATTGCCGAGGCCGGTTCGCTTTTCACGCGGCTAACGATCGGCGACGGGCTGGTTAGCCAAGTGCCGGCGTTTCTGATCTCCCTGGCCGCCGGCCTGCTGGTGACCCGGAGCAGTTCCAAAACGAATCTCCCGGCCGAGTTCCTGCGGCAGCTTTTTTCGCGCCCGCAGGCGTTGGCCGTGGCCGGCGCCTTTCTGGGCGTCCTGGTGTTCACCAACCTGCCCACCGTGCCGCTGGCGATGATCGGCGGCAGTTGCGTGGGGCTGGCCACCATGCTCAAACGGCGTTCCAGTGCCGAGGCTGCCGCCGAGGCCGCCAAGAAGAACGCCGAGGCCGCCAAGCCGCGCGACGAGCGGGTCGAGGACTACCTGGCCGTCGACCCCATGGAAATCGAGATCGGCGTGGGCCTGATCCGCCTGGCCGATCCGAAGCGGGGCGGCGACCTGCTCGAACGGGTGCAGCGGGTCCGGCAGAACGTGGCGGCCGACATCGGCATCGTCCTGCCGAAGGTCCGTATTCGCGACAACATGCGCCTGGAGCAGAACCAATATCGGATCAAGGTGGCCGACATGCCCGTCGGCGAAGGAACCCTCCACCCGGGGATCTTTCTGGCCATCGAATCGGGCATGACCACCGGCAAGGTGCCCGGCACGCCGACCACCGACCCGGCGTTCGGCACGCCCGCGTTGTGGATCGAGCCGGGCGTGCGCGACCAGGCCGAGTTGCTCGGCTACACGGTGGCGGAACCGGGCGGGGTCCTTGCAACCCATCTGACCGAGTTGGTCCGCAAGCACGCCGATGAAATCCTCACCCGCGACGCCGCCAAGCACCTGATCGACGAGTTGAAGAAGGTCGCACCGGCGGTGGTCGATGAGCTGATCCCCGGCGTCATGAAGCTGGCCGAGGTGCAGAGCATCCTGCAAATGCTGCTGCGCGAGGGGGTGCCGATCCGCCAGTTGGGAGCCATCCTCGAGACCCTCGGCGACTACGCCCCCCGCGTCAAAGACCCCATCCTGCTGACCGAATACGTGCGGCACCGCTTGGCGCGGGCGATCTGCACGCGGCTGCGCGACCGCGAGAACCGCATGTACGTCGTCACGCTCGACCCCGGGCTGGAGGACGGCATTCGGGCGGGTTTTGAGCACAACGAACATGGGCTGTTCATCCGCATGTCGCCCCCGGCGGTGGAGGCGGCATGCCGGCAGATTGCCGCCCAGGTCGAACGCCTCACGGCGGCCAACCATCCGCCGGTGGTGCTCGTCAGTCCGCAAATCCGCGCCGCGCTGAAGCAGATGACACTTCCGCACCTGCCGCAGTTGACCGTGCTCAGCTACAACGAAATCACCCGAGATACCAAGATCGAATCGGTGGCCATGGTGGGCGCTGGCGCGTGACGCGCGAAGCCGCCGGCCTCTCCCTCCTATTTCCAATATCCCCGAGCAGGGCTTACCCATGGAATTGCGAACCTATAGAGCGTCGAGCATGCACGAGGCGCTCGACCTCGTGCGCTGCGAACTGGGGCCGGACGCGGCCATTTTGCACACGCGGGAGGTGCGGAACCGGCGGCTGTTCGGGCTGCTGCGCGGCCCGCGCCATATTGAGGTGACCGCCTCGGTCGACGTGCAGGTGCCGAGCCGCCTGCAACCGGAAGACCGTTTCCGGCCCGCGAGGCCGGCGCCCCCGGCTCCCGAGGAACCCGAACGCGTGCAGGGGCAGCTCCAGCACTTGCAGGAGATGGTCGAGCAGCTTTGCCGCCACCAGCAGGCCTCGCCCGGACGCGATCTGCCGGAGGAGTTGTTCCGGGTGTTCACCGACCTGATCGAGTGCGACGTGGACGAAGAGGTGGCGCGGGAGTTGGTCGAGCGCCTCCGGCGCGACACGCCGCGCCGCGAATTGGCCGAGCCGATGCTCGTCGCCGCCCGGCTCGCCCGGATGCTCGAAGCCGACATTCCCATCGCCGGGCCCATCCAGGTGTCGGCCCAGCGGCAGCGCATCGTGGCCCTGGTCGGGCCGACCGGCGTGGGCAAGACCACGACCATCGCCAAGCTGGCCGCCAATTTCCGGCTGAAGGAGAAGCGCCGGGTGGGGCTGATCACCGTCGACACCTACCGGATCGCGGCGGTCGAGCAGTTGCGCACATACGCCGACATCATCGACCTGCCCATGCGCGTGGTGTCCACACCCCGCGAAATGCGCGAGGCCATCCGCCGGATGGACGACCTCGACCTGCTGCTGATGGACACCGCCGGCCGCAGTCCCAAGGACGACGTGCGCATCCGGGAACTGAAGGCATTCCTCGACGAGGCCGGCGCCGGCGAGGTGCACCTGGTCCTCAGCGGGGTGACCGGCAGCCGCACCCTGCTTCAAACAGCCGAGCGATTCGCCGCCGCCGGGCCCACCGCGCTGATCCTCACCAAGCTCGACGAGGCCACCAGCCTGGGCAACGTGCTCCCGCTGCTGCGATCCGGAGGCCCTCCGCTGAGCTACCTGACCAACGGCCAAAACGTGCCCGACGACATCGAAACGGCCGACGCCGCCCGGCTTGCCGGTATGATCCTTGGTCACTGAGGGGGGAAGAAGGATCATGCCGGACCAGGCAAATTCACTGCGCCGACTGATGCGGGCCAGCACGGCCGGGGAGGGCCTCCGCCCGGCTCTCCGCCCCCGTGTCGCGCTCGTCATTGGCGGCAGGCGGGGTGTGGGCACCACCACGATGGCGCTGAACCTGGCCGTCGCGATGGCCCAGCGCGGGGTGCGGGCCGTGCTGGTCGACGTTGATTCGCGCGGCGGCGACCTGGCCGCGTGGTGCCGGCTGGAGGGCGCCCACTCGCTGGCCGACGTGCTGGCCGGCCGCTGCACGGTGACCGAGGCCCTGCAGCCCGGTCCGGGAGGAATCCATGTACTTGGCGGCATCTGGGCATTGGAAAGCGTGTCCGATCATCCGCCGAGCGCGTGGGCGTCGATAGTCGAGCAGTTCGCCAACCTCATCGACCTGGCCGACTGGGTGCTCATTGACGCCGGCCATGGCGCCGCTGCCGCGGCCGAACGAATGCGGTCCGCGGCCGACCTCGTTCTTTGGATTACCACGGCCGACGACGATGCCGTGATGGACACCTACGCCGCCATCAAGACACTGGGCGCCCGCAAGCCGCTGGTCCCTTTGGCCACGCTGGTCAACGCGGTGCCGCGCGGCGCCGACGGCGATGACGTGCAAGGTCGGCTCGCCCGGGCGTGCCGCCGGTTTCTCGGGTTCGAACCGTGCGCCCTCGGATCGATCGTTGCAGACACGGAAGTGCGGCGGGCGGCCGCGTCGGGCGACCCCTTCGTCTTGACCGTGCCGACCAGTACGGTGGCCAGGCAGGTGTATCGCGCGGCCAAGAATCTATGTAGTTTGCCCAACCTGCGCAGGCGGGCGGGCTGAACCCCCGAGCGGAAAATGGAGAAGAATCACTGAAGGATCGCCCGGTCGGTGCCGATAATAGGGGCGCACTGTCGGCAGTCGAATCGCCGTTAAGCCAGGCCGGTTGCGCCAAGCTTGTCGGCTACCCCAGGGCAGATCCGTGGCACGCATTTACGCCGGTATTCTTGGCCCGGTTGCCTTCCTGATCGCCCTTGCCCGCGGGTTCCCGTGGGGCGAGGACGCCCGGAGCACATTGTGTACCGCGTGGTGCGCGCTGTGGTGCTTTGCGGCGGCGGGCTACGTGGCCGGATGGATTGCCGAACGGACCGTCGAGCAATCGGTGCACGATCGGATCCGCCGCGAACTGGCGACGCAACAGCAAACGGAGACCCCCGCCGGATCGCCCCCCTCATCGTAGTTTGAACCGGCGACTTCATGGAGGAAAGCATGGCTATCATCACCAAAGCCGCCCCCGCGGATGTTGAGCAACTTTGGATCGAGTTCAAGGAAGACCCGACGAACCAGGAACTGCGGAACCGGCTGGTCGAGATTTACCTCCCGCTGGTCAAATACAACGGCGAGCGCATTTGGGCGCGCCTGCCCGACGGGGTCGAACTCGACGACCTCATCTCGGCGGGCGTGTTCGGCCTGATGGACGCCATCGACGCCTTCGACCTCTCCCGCGGTGTGAAGTTCGAAACCTATTGCGTGCCGCGCATCCGCGGCGCCATGCTCGACGAGCTGCGCACCATGGACTGGGTGCCGCGCCTGGTGCGCTCGAAGGCCAGCAAGCTCAACGAGGCGATGAAGAACCTCGAAGCCCGCACGGGCCGCTCCCCCAACGAAGAAGAACTGGCCGCCGAGCTGGGGATCTCGGTGCCCGAACTCGAAAAGATGATCCTCGACGCGAACGCCGTCAACCTGATCAGCCTCAACAAGAAGTGGTACGAGACCGACAGCTACAAAGACGTTCGCGAGATCGACATCCTCGAGGACAAGAAGGGCGAGGACCCCACCCGCCGCGTCCAGAAAAACGACCTCATGCGTCTGGTGACCAAGGGTCTGAACCGGAACGAGCGCCTCATCATTATCCTTTACTACTACGAAGAGCTGACCATGAAGGAGATCGGCGCCACGCTGGACCTTTCGGAAAGCCGCGTCAGCCAGATGCACAGTTCCATCGTGCAACGCTTGCAGGACCAGCTCAACCGCCGGCGCCCCGAATTCGGCAGTTGAGCGCTCTTCCGTTTCCAAGTGTCGCTGCCTGGGTTGGAGTCCCGACTTCAGGCGGTTTTTTTCTGGCCGGCTGACGCCGGCACTCCAACGAGGCATGGTTCGCCCCCGGAAACGGAAAAGCCGAATGGACAAACCGCCGCTCCGGCCGGCAGGCCGGAACGCCGCCCAAAGACGCCGGGGGCCGGAATAGCTTCCGGCCCCCGGCATGAGCGACCCACCGCAGGGCGTTACCAGTCCAGATGCGAGCCGCTGGCGTGGCTGCGCCCGCCGAAGCGAGCGCGGCTTTCGACCCGAACATCGGCGTTGGCACGGCGTCCCCAACCCAGGCCCATGGCCTGACCGTGGCTGGTGGCCCGCCCGCCATGGCTGGCGCGGGCCTCGACGCGGCTACGGCTGACGGCCGAGCCGCGGTAGGCGTCGGCCACCGATTCCGATTCGGCCAGGGCACTGCCGCCGCGACGGCCGCGTGCATCAGCGTCGGCTTGGGAAACGGCCCTGCCGCGATGCGCCGTGGCCGTGCTGAGGCTGACCGCCTGGCCGTTGCCCCGGGCGAAGGCGTTGCTCCGGCTGATGGCCACGCCGCGGACCGACCCGGCCACGCTTTCCACGTGAGAGCGGGCGCCCCGGCCGCGCGCGTCGCTGTGGGCGTCGCTGACCGCTCGGCCCCGGTCCGACACGGCAATGCTCGTGCCGGTGGCGTAGCCGCCCCGAAGCCCGGTGCCGCTGATGCGGGCGTGGGCCTGGGCGCCGCGGCTGGCCGCGGCCTCGGCGTGAAGATTGGTGCGGCCCACACCGCTGGCATGCGCGGTGGCCACGCCGCCGTCGGAGTAGCTCCGGGCGGTGACTTGCGATGATGCCTCGGCCGCGAAGGCCAGCAGGACAATCGTACCCATCCAAAGGGTTGCACGGTTCATGTCGGTTCTCCTGTATTCGAAAGGTGAAGGGAGAGAGTACGCAGCCCGGCGCATTACCACGCCGGACCGTCAAGATCGGTCGAATCCAACTGGCGCCGGACCGCCCGGCGCAATGGTCGCGGCAGGTCGGCCGCCCATCGCTCGACCTCATCCCGGGTGCCGCGCGCCCGGTATCGTTGCGGTCCGTCCTCGCCGGACCAGGCGGCTTCGATTTCGTAATGGCCGTCAACCACCGCCATCGACACGGCCGTGCCTCGGCCGGAAGCGGCGGCGCCGACGGCAACCCCCGGCGCCTCCGCGCCGACCACAGCATCCAGTTCGGGAGTGGCCAGGGCATCTTCCCACCAATCGTCGCCGTCTGGTGGGTCGAGGTGGAACTCCTCGGCAGCGTCCCAGCGGTCGAACCAGCGCCCGATCGCTTCCCGCCGCAGGTCCCACACGAACTGCCGAATGGAGTCGGACAGCGGCGCGGTCTCCGCCGGCTCGAACCGTGGCTCAACCGCATTCGCGGCAGCCACCGGTTCCGCGGGGGGCGCCTCATGGCCGGCCGACCACACCGTGGCGGCCGCGCTGAAAACAACAGCGACGAGAATCGTGGAAATCTTCATGGTCTTACCTTCTCAAAGAGGGGTGTCTGCGGCGCGCGCCGACCCGCGACTGCGACCAGGCTTCGGTGCGCCGGCCAAAACCAGTGGCAAAGTTGCCGCCCTGCGGCCGGCCGGGGCCGCTCGACGTGTCGCCGCCGGCAATGACGCGGGTGTTGCCGCCGGCCGTGACCACGCCACTGCGTCCGACGTGGGTGCCGTTGGGCCCGACGCTCAGTTGAAAATTGTGCGCCCCGCCGAGCACGCGGCCCGAAAGGCCGATGCTGTGTGAGAGCGAGATACCGCCGGGCCCGTAGCCGATGGCCAACCCGCGGCCCAAGCTGACCTCGCCCACCCGGCTTTCCGTGCGCGCGATGCCCGCCGGCGCGTTGTATCCGGCTTGGGCGTCGGCATGGTGCCGGCCGATGTCGACCTGCGAGTGGGCCCCGTTGCCCAGGCTGGTGCCGGCCAGCAGGAAGAACACCAGAGAACTCGCGCCAAAAACTGCCGTCGTTCGCATGGCAATGGCTCCTTTCAATGAAGGGTTACGTTTGCAGCATCCGGCCGCCTTTCCAAGCGGCCTTCCAGGTGATGCAAGCAGATTTGCAAACCGTGTGCCAGAGGTGCGGCACACAAGGGGCCAATGGCCAAAAACGCCCCAAACGCCCGCCATTTGGGCCTATCCACTTCCTGGCCGCTCACGTGGCGTCGGGTGGAAACCGCCGGCGCGCTATCAGGTTGAATACAAGGTGTCGCGGACGAGCGCCGCCCGACGCCTCCGATTCCCCCCGCGCGTCCCTACGGCTTCTTGCACACGGCCAGAAGCTGCTTGCCGAACCAGCGCATGGTGGGAATGTAACGACAATGGTCGAGCGGGTCATGTCGGCCTGGAGGAAACGGGCGGCCGGGTAGCGCTTCCGAGCCTCGGCGAGCATGAGCCGGTTCAGGTCGATCCCCACGTACGACGAGGGCTCGAACCGGTCGAGCCATCGGCCGTTGCCGCAGCCGAGGTCGAGCACGCTCCGGCCCGATAGCGCCGCGCGAAGCACCTCGGTCAAATGCCCCTCGGCCAGGATGGCCCGCTCGAACACCGTGTCGTACCGGGCGGCCACCTTGCCGTACAGGGCCTCCGATTGGGCCGTCTCGCGCGGTCGGGCTGATGCGGCAGGCACTTCTATCTCCCTCCCCCGCCCACGGGCAGCCGCAGTTGCACCACGTCCTCGCCGAAGCGGGCCACCAGAAACACCAACACCGCCGCCACGACGAACGCCGCCAGCGCTCGCTAGGCGTGCGGCGTATCGGGCGAATCCTTGAACTTGCCCCAGTGATGCGCCGGAAGCATGCACGCCATGAACTGCATCACGTTCAGCGCGGGCCGGCGGAAGAGCAACATCGGGCCCTGCAGTAGCATCGCAGGGAGTATGAAGGCAAAAAGAAAGAGGACAACGCCGGCCATCATGATCGCCCTTCGACGGCTGATAGCAGCATCCACCCATGGCTGAAGTCCTCGCCGAAAAGTGCCGGCGGCCGGGTAACCGTCCACGTGGGACTGTCCCCCAACCCATGCAGCGGGAAAACAACTCGCCACCGACGCGCGAACGCGGCCCGGCAGCCTCCCAAGCTGCGTATGATGATACCACAAAACGGGAAGGGACGCAAGCGCCCGGAGGCCGGAAAACGCGTAAAGCTTGTTCCGGCCTGTACGTCGCGCGAGCCGCGCGGAACTCACAGCCGCTGATGTGCGACGGTCCCGCTCGGGTTGCAGGCCCCTGCTTGACCGGCTGCAGCGGAATCGTGATTTCCGACGGCGCCGGTGCACGCAACAGGCCGCGAGCGATGGCACTACGCTCGGCGGCGGCCGGCCAGCCAGAGGCCGAAGCCGGCGAGCAGCACCTGGACGGCCGGCACGTCGACCGTCGTGGCGACGACGTACCCGTAACGCTCCCAGAAATGGCCCTGCTGCAACTCGGTGGCGTCGGGCCACCATACCAGCCGCTCGTGGAGCAGGATGGCGAGCAACACGAACCCGGCCAGGCCGGCGGCAAGCAGGCCCACGCGCCGCAGCGTCGCGCCCGACGCCTTCTTCCACCGGGCAAGCATCACGGCGGGCGGCACCAGCGCCACGAACCACGCCAGGTGACAGGCCAGTAGCGCTTGCATCGACGGCGCGCAGCCCCACGGGCCGCAGATGGCGTGCCCCAGGTCGCCCGGCACGTCGGCAATCGCCAGCGCCCCGGCCAGGCACGCGCCCCATGCGGCCAGACCAATCGTCATGCGGACCACGGAAGAAGTCATCGTAGCGCCTGCCTGTGTTCTTTTCGTTTTGCCGTTGGAGTTCACGCTTTAGCGTGCGAACCGAGGAGTAACCGTTCACGGGCCGGCCGGGGACTGGTCCATTTTTCGGCCAACAAGCGCTATCTTCAGGGAAAGACGATGTCCGAAAAATGGACCTGTCCCCTTACCGGCCGAAGGGGACAGTCCCATTTTCGCGGCGAAATAGTGTTATCCAGGAGGAATACCTGCTCCGCCGCGAAAATTGGGACAGTCCCCCGTGAACGGTTAC
>SKJM01000058.1 GCA_007122045.1 Planctomycetales bacterium
GAAGGCCGACCGATCGGCGCACCTGGTCGACCGTGGCGAGCGTCGACTCCATGGCAGCGCCGGCGGCGAACATGCCCACCCCCACCATCATGGCCAGACCGGCCAGAAGCGAGGAGGACAAGACATGGCCTCCCGGCGCGCTGGGCGAGACCGTTTCGAGGGGTGGAAGCAGCGCGGTCCCCGTTCCCGGCCCCGATCGGACTCCACCCTCCCCCACGATAAACTGCTCATGCCGGCTTTCGCCCCGATCGGTATCCCGGCTGAACTGTTCGGCCGGCATGCGGGCTTCGGCACATTGCGACCGGAGTCTGCCGCGTTCGTGGGCCCAGTAATACACCGTCGCGCTGGTCATAGCGAACACGATGACCAACAGCACCGTATTGACCGACCATGGGGAGGGCGGCACGCACAACCTGCTTCGACGTCTTCGATAGAATTTCATTTTTTTCTGGACGCGCTCTCTCGCCTAATCATCTTCGACCACCCAACCGCCGCATCTTAAATACACATCCGCGCTTGCATGAAAACGCTTTATCCGGCAGAATCCAGTCATGTTCACCATCAAGATCTGCGGCGTAACGATCGTTGCCGACGCTTTGGCCGCCGCCCGGGCCGGCGCTGACGCCATCGGCTTGAACTTCTTCCCAGGCAGCAAGCGATTCGTTGCTCCCGCCCGGGCACGCGAGATTGTCGAAACGCTCCCCCCCGGCGTGGTGAAGGTGGGCGTGTTCGTAAACGCCGATGAGCACGACATTCGGGGGACGTGTGAATCGCTCGCGCTCGACGCGGTCCAGTTGCACGGCGACGAGCCACCCGAGTTGCTGGGCAGGCTGGCCGACCTGCCTCTTGTGCGGGCGTTTCGGCTCGATTCGAGGGGATTAGCGCCGGTCGACTCCTATTTGGCCGCGTGCGCCGCGCTGCGCGCCGCGCCCCGCATGATCCTGCTCGATGCCCACGTGCCCGGGCAGTACGGCGGAACGGGTGCCACGCTCGACTGGTCGGCGCTGAGCGATGCGAAGGGGGCGGCCGACCGACCCCCCATCGTGCTGGCCGGGGGGCTCACGCCGGGCAACGTGGCGACCGCCATCCGCGCCGCCCGTCCCGCCGCCGTCGACACCGCCGGCGGCGTCGAATACGCCCCCGGCAAAAAGGACCACACCTCGCTGGCCGCGTTCGTGACGGCCGCGCGCGCAGCGTTCGGCCTGTGATGGAACGCTCATTCCGCAAGCCTATCCCCCGCCACCCGGACGGGCTTGGCCGCAACCAGTCGCCCTTCCTGGCCGGCGGTAGTTTCCACTTCCACCGGTACGTACCGCTCCGCCGTGCCAAGCCACCGGTTGGGCTTCCCCTCGAGGGGCGTTTCCACCAGAACCTGCAAGGGGCGGCCGACGAGGTCGGCAAGGTATTGCCGCCGCACGTGCCGCGCGAGGGTTTCCAGCGCGGCCATGCGGTCCCGTTTGACCGTTTCGGGAACTTGGTCGCCCATGGCCGCTGCGGGCGTGCCGCGCCGGGGGCTGAAACGGAAGACGTGCACCTTGGCAAAGCCGGCCTGCTCGACCATCCGGCACGTGGCGGCGAAATCGGCGTCCGTCTCGCCGGGGAAGCCGACAATCAAGTCGGTCGTGACGGCCGGACGGTCGAGCCGCTCGCTGATCTGCCGGCAGCGGACGAGGAATACGCCGACCGTGTCGCGACGGCGCATCCGGCGCAGCACGGTGTCGGAGCCGCTCTGGAGCGAAAGGTGCAAGTGGGGGCATATGCGCGAAGGGGACGCCGCCAAAAGGTCCAGGAGCCGGTCGTCCACCTCGGCGGCCTCCAGGCTGGAGAGGCGGATGCGGAAATCGCCCGGCAACTCGGCAAGGCGGTGCACCAGATCGGCCAGACGGGGCGCCGGCGGCGGCAGATCGGCGCCGTAGTGGCCCAGGTGGATGCCCGTGAGGACGATCTCGCGGTGGCCGGCCTGTGAATCCGGTCCAGCGATAGGGGACCGCTCCATTTTCGCAATGGAAGGCTCGACCGGCGGGTGAGCCTGCCCGATGCGCCGCGAAAATGGGGACCGTTCGCCGCCCTCGATCAGGCGGCGGACCTCGTCGGCCACCTGGTCGAGGGGCCGGCTTTGCAGCCGCGGCCGTACCTGCGGGATGATGCAGTAACTGCACGGCATGCGGCAGCCGTCCTGCACCTTCACGTACGCCCGGTGCCGCGTGCCGAACCCGGCGATGCCCGCCGGAACATCGTCCAGCCCGCGCCGGGCCAGCAGATCGGGTAGTTCGGCCTTGTCGCCGATCACCTCGGCGACGCCGGGCAGCCGGGCCACTTCCTCGGCGGCGCGGGTGGCGTAACACCCGGTCACGATGATTTCGGCAGCGGGGTTGTCCCGGGCGAGCTGCCGGATGGCCTTTCGGCTCTTCGCGTCGCCCCGAGCGGTAACCGTGCAGGTGTTCACCACGCACAGGTCGGCCGGTTCGCCATCGGCGGCGTCGCGATAGCCCAGCCGCAGGAAGCCCTCGCGCAGGAACTCCGTCTCGTACTGGTTGACCTTGCAGCCAAGCGTGACTGTTTTGAGCGTGGGCATCTACTCGTCGCCGGGCACCGGTTCGATGGTCGCCCACATGGACCCCTGGCAGCCGTCCACCAAGGCATCCTTGCCGTAAGCGTGGATCTGGTCGCGCTTCAGTTCTGCGTGCTCCTTGGTGGTGGTCAGCAGGATGACGCGGCCGGTGGTGTCGACCTCCTTGGCCATCTGGAACCCTTTCTCCGGGGGGTGGCCGAAGATTTCCATGAGCATCGCGATCACGTAGGCGTACGTGTGGTCGTCATCGTTCCAGAGAATCACGTTGTAACGCGGCTGGCGCTTGGGGCGCGCATCCTGGCGTTCCCGCCGTCGCCGAGCGGCTTCGACCCCAGGTTCGATTGCCACGCTTGCCGCTTGGTCGTCCATACGTTTGCATCCGGTGGGGCGGGCTGGGTCCGAACAGCTATGGACCCCCTCTTTCCGTTCGGGGCGGGCGGGGCCGCCGCGCGATGCGGCCGACGCTCCGAGTCCCTGACTCGATTATACCCACCGAATGCTCCGTGGGGCAACCGGCTCAATCCAACCGGGGCCCGTTGTGGCGGCGGGGGAAAACGGGTATACTTTCGACTTGGTTTTTCGCTTCGCCGGAAGGGACGACAGCCTCCCACGGACGGTCACTTGGAATGAGAGGATAAGCATTGTCGACCGATGACGACCTGCCGCCGGGTCCACCGGATGGGCCACACATCGACCCCCCAAACCCGCCCGCACCAGCCCCCCCTCCTGAAGGCATGCCCGGGCTCGAGGGTCGGTTGATCAATATGCCCATCGAGGAGGAGCTGAAAGGCAGCTACCTGACCTACGCGATGAGCGTCATCGTCAGCCGCGCGCTGCCCGACGTGCGCGACGGCCTGAAGCCCTCGCAGCGCCGCATCCTGGTGGCGATGAACGACCTGAACCTTTCGCCCGGCGCGTCGCGCGTCAAGTGCGCGAAGATTTCCGGCGATACCAGCGGCAACTACCACCCGCATGGCGAAAGCGTCATCTACCCCACCCTCGTTCGCATGGCCCAGGAATGGAACATGCGGTACGTCCTGGTCGACAAGCAGGGGAACTTCGGATCGGTGGCGGGGCTGCCTCCGGCGGCCATGCGGTACACCGAGGCGCGCATGTCGCAGTATGCCGCCCTGATGCTCGAAGACCTGAAGCTCGACACGGTCGACTACATTCCCACTTACGACGAGGTGCGCACCGAGCCGGTCGTGCTCCCCTCGAAGCTCCCCAACCTGCTGGTCAACGGCGCGCAGGGGATCGCGGTGGGCATGGCCACGTCGATCCCGCCGCACAACCTGGGCGAAATCTGCGACGCGCTCGTGCGCGTGATCGACGAGCCCGACGTGTCGATCGACGAGCTGCTGGATGTATGCCCCGGCCCCGACTTCCCCACCGGCGGCGTCATCTGCGGCCGCAGCGGCATCCGGCGGGGGTACCACACGGGCAGGGCCACGGTGGTGCTGCGGGCGAAGACGCGCGTCGAGGAGTTCGGCAAGGGGCGCAAGCGGATCATCGTCCATGAGATTCCCTACCAGCAGGCCCGCGACCGCGTCGAAGAGCGCATCGCCGCGGCCGTGCAGGAGGGCAAGATTCCGGGCATTGCCGCCAGCCGCAACGAGAGCGACCTGAAGGAGCCGGTCCGGCTGGTGCTCGAACTGAAGCGGGATGCCGATCCAGACGTCGTCCTGAACCAACTTTACCAGTTCACCCCCCTGCAGGACAGCTTCTCGCTGATCTTCCTGGCGCTGGTCGACGGCAAGCCCCGCGTGCTGTCGTTCAAGGGGCTGCTCGAAGAGTTCATCCGCCACCGGGTAACGGTCATCCGCCGGCGCACGCAGTTCCTGCTCAGCCGGGCGCGGCAGCGCAAGCACACGGTCGAAGGACTGCTGCTGGCGCATGCGAACATCGACGAAGTGATTCGCGTCATCCGCAGTTCGTCGACCCAGGCCGAGGCCAAGCAGCGGCTGATGCAAATCGAAACACCGGCTGCCCTGATGGAGCGGGCGCTGGGCGAGCGGGGGTTCGCCGTATTTGTCGCGGAACGCGGCAAGGCCGAGGGCTACACCCTCACCCCCGTCCAGGCCGACGCCATCCTGCGCATGACCCTGGGCCAGCTTGTGAACCTGGAACAGGAACGGCTGGGCGACGAATACCGCAAACTGCTCGACGACATCGAAGAGTACCTGCGCATCCTGGCCGACGAGCAGATCATCCTCGACATGATTCGCGAGGATCTGCTCGAACTCAAGCGCAAGCACGCCGACCCGCGCCGCACGGAAATCAGCGGCGAGGAACTCGGCGACATCGACCTCGAGGACCTCATCCGCGAGGAGACGATGGTCGTGTCGATCTCCAGCAACGGGTACATCAAGCGGACGCCGGTGACCGCCTACCGGCGGCAGCGCCGGGGCGGCAAGGGGCTCAAAGGGGCGAAGACGGAAGAGGAGGACCCCATCGAGCACCTGTTCGTGGCCAGCACGCACGATTACCTGTTGTTCTTCACCACGCACGGGAAGGTGTATTGGCGCAAGGTGTACGAACTGCCCCAGCTCGCGCGCGACAGCCGCGGCCGCGCCGTGGTGAACCTGCTGAACCTGGCCGAGGGCGAGGTGATTGCCGACTGTCGCGCGGTGCGCGATTTCGACCTGCCCGATCATTTCCTGGTCATGGCCACCGCCAACGGCCTGGTGAAGAAGACGGCGCTGGCCGCGTACCGCCGGCCGCTGCGCAGCGGCATCATCGCCATCAAGCTGCGCGAGGGCGACGAGCTGGTCGACGTGACCGTGGTCAAGCCGGGCGACGAGGTCATGCTCGCCACCGCCGGGGGCATGGCCATCCGCTTCCCGCAGTCGAACGCCCGTCCGATGGGCCGCAACGCCACCGGCGTGAAGGGCATCCGCCTGCTGCCAGGCGACCACGTGGTCGGCATGGTCGTGGCCGACCCCGACGCGTACCTGCTGACCGTGTGCGCGAACGGTTACGGCAAGCGCACGCCGTTCGGCCCGAACCTGCCCGAGGAGCCCGACGCCGACATGGCCGACGGGGACGAAAACGGTCTTGAGACGGACGATTCCGACGACAACGGCGAGGGCGACCAGGACGAGGGCGAGGAGCGCGTTTCGCAGCGTTCCTACCGCACGCAGCGGCGCGGCGGGAAGGGCATTCGCGACATCAAGACGACCGAACGGAACGGGCCGGTGGTCGGGGCCGTCCGCGTGCAGGACGACGACGAACTGCTCATGATCACCGCCCGGGGAAAACTTCAGCGCGTTTCCGCCGCCGACGTGAGCGTGGTGGGGCGGAATACCCAGGGCGTGCGCATCATGGCCCTCGCCGAGGGCGACCACCTGGTGGCCGTCAAACGCGTCCCGCGCGAGAGCAACGCTGAGCCGGCCGCAGAGGACGCCAGCGACGCCGGGTAGGCGGCCCGCCACGCTTGCGATTTCGCCCAATTGCCACACAACCCAACCATGAACCAGTCCCCGCAGCAGCGCGCCCTAATCACCGGCATTGCCGGCTTTGTCGGGGGGTTCCTGGCGGAGCACCTGTTGGCCTCCGGCGATGCCGTCCTGGGTGCGGCGGCCGAAGGACAGTGGGAACCGAACAGTTCCGCGTCGATCCGCAGTCGCGTGGAACTCATCGCGTGGAACCTGGGCCGCGAGACGGGATTGAGTGCGCAGGCGCGGCGCCGGATCGAGGCGTTCCAACCCTCGGCTGTCTACCATTTGGCCGCGCTGAGCGTCCCGGACGACTGCGGCCGCGAGGACCCCTCGCCCGGCGCTGTCGCCGTGAATGTGGAAGGTACGCGGCGCGTGGTGGAGTTGGCGGCCCGGCTCCACGCCCGCTTGCTGTTCATCAGCAGCGCCAAGGTGTACGCCCCGGTCGGCGTGGGCAGCCCACGGGTCACGGAAACGGCGCCCCTTGGGCCGCGGACGGCGTACGGGCGCACCAAGCTTGCCGGCGAGGATATCGTGGGGGCGGCCGTTGCCCGCGGCGATTGTGGGGCGGTCATTGTTCGGGCGTTCCAGCACACCGGCCCGCGGCAAAGCCGCCGCATGATGCTCCCCGAATGGGCCTGCCAGTTCGCCTCGAAGCAGGCCGGGCCCGTCGAAGTGCGCACCCGCGATGCGGTCATCGACCTCAGCGACGTGCGCGACGTGGTTCGGGCATACCGGCTCGTGATGGAGCGGGGGCAGCCGGGCAGCGTGTACAACGTGGGATCCGGGCGGCCGATCCGCAGCGGCGAGGTGCTCGAGCTGCTCCGCCGCCTGGCCGGCCCCGAACGCCCCATCCACGAAACCCGGCCGGGACCGAAACAGGACCCCATCGCCGATACCACCCGGCTCCGCCAACAAACCGGATGGCAACCCCAAGTGCCCCTGGAACAGACCGTCGCCGACACCTGGACCTACTGGCGCGAGGTTTGCCGAGCAAGCGGCTCATAGGCCGATCCGACAGTCGAAATGCAAGGAACACGGTCGATGAAGCTTGGCCTGGGCCTCTATCGCCGCATGCTCACGCCCGAGAACTTCCGGTTCGCCCGGCAGTGCGGGTGTACGCACGTCGTGGCCCACCTGGTCGACTACTTCCAGGGCGGGCAACTCCACGGCACCGATGGAACGACGCATTGGGGCGTCACGCCCAACCGCGGGAAGCTATGGTCGGAGGAGGAACTTGCCGACTTGAAGAAGGCGGTCAACGCGGCCGGCCTGGAACTGGCGGCCATCGAAAACTTCGATCCCGCGTTCTGGTACGACGTGCTGCTGGACGGCCCGGAGAAGGCTGCGCAGCTCGAAGGGCTGAAGACCATTATTCGCCGCATGGGGCGCGTGGGCATTCCCGTGATGGGCTACAACTTCAGCCTCGCCGGCGTGTGGGGGCACGTCGAGGGAGACGCCGCCCGGGGCGGCGCCACGTCGGTCGGCTTCCGCGGGCCGGACGGCCCGGAAGAAACGCCCATTCCCCACGGGCAAATCTGGAACATGGTGTACGACCCCGACGCCCCGCCCGGCCACCTCCCGCCGATCACCCACGAACAGCTTTGGGCTCGCGTGCGGGGGTTCCTCGAGGAACTGGTGCCGGTTGCCGAGGAGGTCGGCGTGCGGCTGGCGGCGCATCCCGACGACCCGCCCATGCCCACCCTGCGCGGAACGCCACGGCTGGTGTATCAGCCGCACATGTACCAGCGGCTGCTCGACCTGGCGCCCAGCCGCGCCAACGGGCTGGAGTTCTGCCTGGGCACCATTGCCGAGATGACCGAGGGCGACGTATACGAGGCCACACGCCGATACGCGGCGCAGGACGCCATCGCGTACGTGCACTTTCGCAACGTCCGCGGCAAGGTGCCCTGCTACGACGAGGTGTTCATCGACGAGGGCGACATCGACATGCTCCGCGTTTTGCAGATCCTGCACGAATGCGGCTATAATGGCCTGCTGATTCCCGACCACACCCCCTCGGTCGCCTGCGACGCGCCCTGGCACGCCGGCATGGCCTACGCCTTGGGCTACATGCGTGCGGCGATCCGCGCGGTGTGCGGTAGCGAGGCGGCGCCATTGGCATAAGCTACCGTGGGACAAGCTTCCAGCTTGTCCCACGGATGGCAGGATGGAAGTGTGAATCCCGACGTGAGGAAACGAAATGAGCAAGCATAGTTCGCAATCGCGGCGCCGGTTCTTGAGCCGCGCCGTTGGGGCCACCGCCGCGGCCTGGATGGCGGCGGGCACGGGCCGGGCCGGCGCGGAAGAAGCACCGACGCTCGTGGTCACCGACCCGATCGACGGCGCCGTCATGCACGGCCGGCTCGGCCGCGAGGTGGCCGGCGGGCTGGAAATCGACGTGCACGGCCAAGCGCCCGCCGGGGCCGAGGTCCTTGTCGACGGCCGGCCCGCCGCATGCGACGGCGAAACCTTCACCGGCACGGCCGTGCTGACCGGTGCCGAGAACGAGGTGACGGTCCTGGCCCAAGTGCCGGGCGCCCGGCAGGAGGCCCGGCTGCGGCTGCCGTGGATCCAGGACTCGCAGAAGCGCTACCGCGTGGTGATCGACGACAACAGCTTCTTCCTACGCGACATTGCGCAGAAGGGCTACGACTCGCTGTTCGACTGCTTCTACCTCGAGATGCTTCGCGACCTGAACGCGAAGTACGGGGCGCTGTTCACGCTGAACATCTACTTCACCACCGGCGACGGCTGGGACCTGCGGCAATTCCCCGACAAGTACCGCGACGAATGGCGCGAGAACGCCTCCTGGCTCCGGCTGGCGTTCCACGCGTACGCCGACAAGCCCGACCGGCCGTACCAGGACGCCCCGGTCGAGAAGCTACTGGCCGACCTCGCCCAAGTGGACGAGCAGATCCTCCGTTTCGCCGGGCCCGAGGCCCACAGCCCGCCCACGGTCATCCACTGGGGTATGACGCGCCCCGAAGCGTGGAAACCGCTGTACGAGAAGGGTTCCCGCGTGCTGAGCGGCTACTTCGTCCATTGGAAGCGGTGGGACATCAACTACAACATGGACGACTTCCGCTCCAAGTGGCTCTCGCGAAACGACTTGCTGAAGGACTACCCGAGCGGGATCGTCTTCTCGAAAGTCGACATGGTCGTCAACAACACGCCGCTCGATCGTATCGTGCCTGGGCTCGACGCGGTGATGGCCGACCCGCGGCAGGGCGAGGTGATCGACCTGCTGACGCACGAGCAATACTTCTGGCCGTTCTACCACAACTACCTGCCCGACCATCCCCAGCGCATGGACCGCGCCATCGGGCACGTTACCCGCAAGGGCTACAAGCCCGTTTTCCTGCAGGATGAGTTCGACGAACGGAAACGCGTATGATGCCCATTAACACCCTGATCCTGCTGGCCGGGCTGCTGCTGTTGCTGGGCATCGTCTCGAGCAAGGTTTCGGCCCGGCTCGGC
>SKJM01000161.1 GCA_007122045.1 Planctomycetales bacterium
GCGGCCTCATGAAGGGCATCCGCATTCTGTCCCACGTGAACACCCTGCTGCTGATCCTCTTGCTCGGCATCATCGTGGTGCTTGGCCCCACGCGGTTCATCTTCGGGTTTTCCGTCGAGGGCTTCGGGCATTTTCTCGGCCGCTACTTCGAGAAGGTTCTGTTCACCGGCGCGGCACACCAGGAACCGTGGGCACAGCAGTGGACCCAAATGCACTTCTCCAACTGGTTCGCCTGGGCGCCCGTCATGGGCGTCTTTCTCGGGCGGATCGCCTACGGCTACACGGTCCGGGCCTACCTGTTGTTCAACGTGGTCCTGCCGGCCGCGTTCACGGGCGCCTGGATGGCCGTCTTCTGCAGCGCCACCGTCTATGCGGAACTGTACGAGGGCGCCAACCTGACGGTCTTTCTCCACCAAAGCGGCCCGGAGGGCGTCCTGTACGCCTTCATGCAGCGCCTGCCCATCGCCGGCGCGCTCGTGCCCGTCCTGTTGGTCACCGCGTTTCTTTCCTTCGTCACCGCGGCCGATTCCAACCTGAGCGCCATGAGCGGCATCAGTTCCACGGGCATCTCGCCCGAAAGTCCCGAGCCCAGTGTGGCGATCAAGTTGACCTGGGGTGTAACGCTCGGCCTGGTCGCCTGGGTCATGGTCACCTTCGCGCGGCTCGACGGCATCCGGATGCTCTCGAACCTGGGCGGGTTGCCGTCGCTGTTTCTCTGCCTGGCCATCTGCGTTTGCGCCGTTCGGGTCGCGCTCGACCCGGGCAGGTTCGACGTCTTCCAGCGAGCCGGCGGCACACAGGGCCACCTCCCGGGCCAAGGTGGGCTCCACGCCCACGCGAAAACCGACAACAAACAACCTCTCGGAGCACCGCCGTCCGACGAGCATGCTCCACCGACCTCCATTGAGTGAAACAACGAGACGAGGCAGAACCTACTCATGAACCTATCGTCAGAAAAGCTCCGCTGCTTGGGCCTGGGAACCCGCGCGATCCACTCCGGGGAAGGAGTCGACGCGGAAACCAAGGCCATTCGGCGACCGATTGTCCTGGCGAACAGCTACAAGCTTCCGGACAACCTGAGCGAATTGCCCGAATCGTTCGACCGGGACCGGCCGCAGGCGTACAACTATCCTCGGTGGCAGCACCCCAACGCCCGCTACCTCGAAGAGCGCCTGGCGGCCATGGAGGGGGGCGAGGCCTGCGCGGTGTTCGCTTCCGGCATCGCCGCGGCCGCGGCCATGTTCTTCACGTTCCTCAATGCCGGCGACCATATCGTCTGCTCGCACATCTGCTATATCGGCATCCATGAGTTGCTCTGCGAGCACCTGGCAAAACGCTACGGCGTCGAGGTGTCGCTGGTCGACACATCCGACTTGGACGAGGTGTGGAACGCGATCCGGCCCAATACGCGCCTGATCCACGTGGAAACCCCGGCCAACCCGACCACTCGCATCAGCGATATCGGCGGCATCGCCGCGTTCGCGCGGCAAGTCGGCGCGATCCTCTCGGTCGATAGCACCTTCTCGGGAATGGTGACCCAGAGTCCCTTGTCGTTGGGCGCCGACATGGTCATGCACAGCCTCAGCAAGTACATCAACGGGCACGGCGACGGCTTGGGTGGAGCGATCATCGGCCGGCACGACTTGATCCGAAAGATATGCGAGGCGGCCACCATCCACCTCGGTGCCACCATCAGCCCGTTCAACGCCTGGCTGATCATGCGCAGCACCGAGACGCTGACGTTGAGAATGCAGAAGCATTGCGACAGCGCGATGGAAGTGGCTCCGTTCCTCCAGTCGCACCCGAAGGTGAAGTTCGTGCGTTACCCGGGCCTGGAGAGCCATCCGCAGCACCACGTCGCCCGGCGCCAGATGAGCGCCTTCAGCGGCATGATCAATTTCGGCCTGCATGGCGACGCGGCGTCCTATTTCCGGTTCCTGGGAAGGCTGACCATCATCACGCACGCGGTGTGCCTGGGCCATGCCGAAAGCCTGATCCAGTTCTATCCGCAGGATGGCGACCATCCCGAATTGGGCGTGCTCAACTATCCCGAAGATATCGGAGAGGGGTTCTTGCGGCTGAGCGTCGGTCTGGAAGAGCCGGAGGACCTGATTGCCGACTTGGAACAGGCCCTGGAGGCGGTTCCCGTGTAGCATGGCGCGGCGCAGGGTGGTGACCCTAACCGCGGCAGGGGAAGAAGTCGAGCGAAACTCCCCGCAGGTCGTGCTGCCCGAGGGCAGCCTTGCGGCGAATCGGTGTCGTGGAACCAAGAGCCGTGCTCCTTCTGGGTAACCCCACGGAACCGATGTATAATGTCTGTTCGCCCGCATTCCAGGAGACCGCCAATGAAGCCAACCCTTGTCATTCTCGCCCTCGCATTGGCCGCTCCCGCCACCGCCGAAACCATCCGGTTGCCGTTGCTTTTCAAGAATGCTGCGGGATGCCGCATGACCTCGCGGCGGGCGGAACGACTCGACCGTGTACCCACGGCCAACGCCGCCGGCGCCGTCGTAGTCGACGGGCGGAATCCCACCCGCTTCAGCCGCGACCCGCGCCGGGTGGAACGAACCGGCGACGGGTTGCTCAACAGCGAGTTCCTGAGCTACGACTTCCACGTGCAGGAGCCGGGCGCCTATGCCGTATTCGTCCGGGTCGCCCTTGCCCCGGGCAGGAGCCGATTCGTCGAAGTGCTCGACGGGCGGCGCTATACGGGCCCGTTCGATGACGAGAACCCCGGCCCCGGCACGCGAAGGCAATGGGTCGAACGCCCGAAGGTCGGGCTTTCCGCCGGGCTGCACCGGTTGAGCCTCGCCTCGGCCGGCTACCAGATGCCCGGCATCGAGGCGATTGTCCTGGCGCCCGAGCCGGCCGTCCCGCCGGACGGCGATCCGCCCCCGGCCGCGTTTCACGAACTCGCTTCCCGCGAGGTGCGCACGCTGCCGCTCGACGTGCCCGGGCTCCGGTCGGTCCAAGCCCTCGACGGCGTCCCCGCCGGCGCGAGCGTGCGGTGGAGCACGCCCGATTCCCAAGAGCCGCAACCGCTGCCGGACGGCGGCCTTTCGGCAGCCGGGCCCGTCCGGTTTCACCTGACGCTCGACGGCGCGCATCCGGCCGCCGGACCGCTCCTCGCTGAGGTGGAAGTGGAGCCGGGAGCCGTCCTGCGCCTCGAACAGGACGGCAAGGAACTGTGGCTCGATGCCCGCACCGGCCACTTCCTCATGTTGTACGATCGCCCGAACGACCGGCTCCTTGCAGGCGGCACCGAACCGCAGCCGCTGGTGGCCGTGCAGTTCAAGCAGGCGGGCGAGGCCCTGTGGACCGAAGTGGGGCCGGACCACGTGGCCGTGCTCCAACCGAAGGCGCAGTACGCGCTGGGGCCGTGGCACCTCGAAGCCGTGAGCGAAACCGAGCATCGCGTCGAGCCCGAGTTCGTGCGGGTGCGCGACGGCTCGGCGGAAATATGCCACGTGTTCACGGCCGAAGGGCTCGGCCGCGCCCGGGTGACGCAACGCATCGCGCCCTCGCGGGAGTACGACGGCCCGCCGGCCATGTGGGACCTCGACGTTACGGTCGAGGTCCTCGAAGGCCCGGCCGACGTGGTGGGCGTGGTGTACCCCCGCGTGCCGGCCGTGCGGATGGGCGAATGCGGACTCGACGACGTGCAGCTTCGGATGATGTCGTTCGGCCATCGCGCGGTCCAGCCGGGCCGGGCCACACTGCACGACGCCTCCTACTGCGGGCGCGTCGTGATGAACTGGACACAAGTGTTCGACGCCGAAGCCGGCCTCTACCTGGGCATCCACGACCCGCGCGGCACCACCACGGTTCACGGCTCCCAGCCCGAGGGCCCCGAGGGCGAAACGGTCGCCCTGTTCGCCCGGCGGCTCGATGCCGTCCGCCCCGGCGAAAAGGTCACGTGGCCGGCGCGGCTGGCCATCGGCGACGGCGGCTGGCATCAGGGGGCCCGGCTCTACGGCGACTGGTTCACCTCGACCCACGGCCCGGCCGAGTATCCCGACTGGCTGCGCACCAGCCCCGGGTGGCTCGACCTGAACGTCCAGAACTACGGCGCCGACTTCCGCTTCGACCAGCTTCCCGACTGGCTCACGCGGGCGAAGGCGATCGGGTTCGATTGGGTTCAGGTTTGGGGCCAGTTCTCCTACGAGTACGGAACGTGCTGCTCGGCCTGGTATGGCCCGTCGCCGCTGTACGGCGGGGCGGAGGGATGGCGGCGGGCAATCGCCGGGGTGAAACGCCGCGAGGGACGCATCGGCGGATACTTCATCTACGACCGGTTCGACAGGCTGCCCGTCTGGCTCGGCATCTTTCTGGGCCGATTCACCAAGGGCGACTATCCCGACGACATCCCTTGGGATACCGCCGCGTTCCAGCACGAGGTGGCCGCCGTAACCGATCCGTCGGGCAAGGTCCCGCCGCTGGAGCCCACCCGCGAAGAAATGACGCAGTACGAAGCGGCGGTGGCTGAAAACCGCGCACTCGCCGAGCAGGGAGAGCGCGCTCCCGCGGTGCAATGGTGGCAAACCGCGTATCTGCCCGACCCCAGGTGGCGGGCCTACTTGACTCATTGGATAGCTGATCTGTACACCGGCCGCTGGGGCGCGAACACCGCGTACATCGACGTGCTGGGCACCGGCAACGCCACGATCGACTACGACCCCCGACGCGGCAACAATGGCGACGGCTCCTGGGGCATCGCACGCAAGTGGCTGGCCAGGGAGGTCCTCGACCGCGCGCGGGAACACGACCCGCAGTTCGGCCTCACCATGGAGGGCCTGGGCGACCTGCCCGGCCTGTACGCCGCGGCCCTGTGCAGCGGCGTGTACCAGGGCAACCGGAACGTGGTGCGCTACGCCTTCCCGGATCGCGTGCTTCTGCACGGCATGGCCAACGCAGGTGGCCACGGCACGGGCGGGCCCTGGGAGCGATACCTGGCCACGTTTCGCGAAAGCATGCGATGGGATATCGTCGGGCAGCCGAACGCGCTGCCGGTGGCGCTGTTGAACCTCACGCGCCCGTTCCTGCCCGAGTTGTACCAGGCCCGCTTCCTCGATACCGAGGGCCTGGAAGCGTCCGATCCGCGCATCGAGGCGCGCCGTTTCGACGCCACGGAAACGGCGCTGCGGTGCCATGTCATTACGCTGACGAACGCGGATCGCGTTTCCGGCGAGTTGCGGCTGGTCGCTCCGGAATTGCACGCCGCCGGCGCCGTATTTGGCCTTACACTGGACGGCCGGCTGTTGGAAGTTCAAGCCACGCAAGGGGACGGTCCCGATTTTCGCGGCGCCGAGCCCGTCGAACCTGACATGCCCGGATCCGCCGCGACAATGGGACTGTCCGCTTCCCCCGCCGCACGATCCTTGACGGTGCCCATCGACGGCAGCATCCTGGCCGCCGTCCTGCTCATCCCTCCGGCCGATGACGTCCGCGCGCCCGCGTGGCCGGTGCTCTGGGCCGATTGGTCGCAAGCGGAGGGGCCGCTGAGGCTCTTTGTGTTCAACTTGGCCGACCGGCCGCGCGACGTGACGGTCGATCTGCGCTGCGAGGGCTATACGGAGCCCTACGGCGAGCGGCTGCCGGCCGCAGCCCGCGGGCACCGCCGGGAGCAGGTTGCCGTCGGGGCGCGCCGGGCGGCAACCGTTGCCATCGGCTCGCCCGAAGACGCCGTCGACCTGTGGCGGAAGTGGACCACGCAGTGGTCGGTGGCCGTCGTCGGGCAGGAACACCGGGGCAAACGGTTGCTCGAACTGTGGCGAGAACCGTTGCTCACTCCGCTGCTGCTCGATCCGTCGTTCGAGTTCCTGGAGGTGGGCCAACAGGAAGCCCCGTACGGCCGGGCCCTGGAGTTGGGGCCGACCACCGAGGGCTATCAGCACCGGCGGCTCGACCTTTGGCTACTGCCCGGCCGCGAGTACCGCATCGCCTTCCAGTCGAAGCGAACCGGCTTTCAGGCCGACGTTCGCGGCTCGCTGCTGCGGCTGCACCGGCGCGACGGCACCTACGAAGACCACCGCTGGGCACTCGACCCCAAGAGGCCGAACGAGTGGCAGAAGCTCGGCGGCGAGTTCACCACGCCGGCCGAATTGACGCGGGCGTCGCTGTATTTGTACAATGTCCGATCGCCTGACACCGCATGGTTCGGCGACATCCGCCTCGACCACGCGGAACAAGCGGAGTAATAGGAAACCAGCGACGAGCTGCGCTCGGCGGCGCTGAAGCTCGTGGTCCGGGGCCTCGAAACGGGGTGGAGCAGGCCGTTCGCCACCGTCCGCCTCTTCACCAACGAGCCGCGTCACATCCTGCGCGCTTCCAACCCCGCCTTCGCCGACATCATCGCCGGCGAACGGCTACGGCCGCTGCCTCCAGGGGGCTCCTGGCAGCGGGCCGTTTCATCGGCTAAGCTGGCAGGGCATCCCATTCACGTACACCCCCTTCACGGAGGAAACCAGGCCGTGGCGATGGATTTCGACACGCTGTTCAACGAGGACTGCATTGCGGGCATGAAACGGCTACCGGACGGCTGCGCCGACCTGGTGTTCGCCGACCCCCCGTTCAATATCGGCTACGAGTACGACAGCTACGACGACTCGCGCGAGGCGCGCGAATACCTCGACTGGAGCCGCCAGTGGACCGCCGAGGTGGTCCGCCTGCTGAAGCCGAACGGCACGTTCTGGCTGGCCATCGGCGACGAGTTCGCCGCCGAGTTGAAAGTCATGCTCACGCACGACTGCCGGCTGTATTGCCGCAATTGGGTGGTATGGTATTACACGTTCGGGGTTAACTGCACGAAGAAGTTCACCCGGTCGCACGCGCACCTGTTCTACTTCGTCAAGCACCGAAAGAAGTTCACGTTCAACGCCGACGATCCGGCCATCCGCGTGCCCTCCGCGCGGCAACTCGTGTATGGCGACCGGCGCGCCAACCCCAAGGGCCGGCTACCCGACGATACCTGGGTCCTCCGCCCGCAGGATCTGCCCGAAGGATTCCAGCCGAACGAAGACACCTGGTACTTCTCCCGCGTTTGCGGCACGTTCAAGGAGCGAGCCGGGTGGCACGGATGCCAAATGCCCGAGCAGTTGCTCGGCCGGATCGTCCGGGCCACGAGCCGCCCCGGCGACTTGGTGCTCGATCCGTTCGCCGGCAGCGGCACCACGCTGGCGGTAGCCCGGAAGTTAGGACGCAAGTACCTGGGTTTCGAGCTTTCCAAGCAGTACTGCCGACAGGTCGAACAGCGGCTGGCGGCCGTCGCGCCGGGCGATCCCCTGGACGGCCCGGCCGACCCGGCCCGCAGCGCGCCGGCCACCGCCGAGGGCGTCCGCTTGGAGGACCGGCAGAAGCGCCCCCGCAAGCGTTACGTGCGGAAGCGGGGATCGGTCGCCTGACGTGCCATCCCAACCCCAGATAGGAGACTCCGAACCGTGAAATTCGCCATCTGTAACGAAACCTTTCAGGACTGGCCCTTCGAAAAGGCCTTCGCCTTCGCCGCCGAGTGCGGGTACACGGGCATCGAGATTGCGCCGTTTACGATGTCGAACTACGTGACCGACATTCCTGCCGGCCGGCGCGACGAAGTGCGCCGCCAGGCTGAGGCTGCGGGGCTCGATGTGGTCGGCATCCACTGGCTGCTGGCCAAAACCGAGGGCTATTACATGACCTCGCCGGAGCAGGAGGTCCGCACAAGAACCGCGGCGTACTTTCGCGAGTTGGCCCGCTTTTGTGCCGACCTGGGCGGCCGAGTGATGGTGTGCGGCTCGCCGCAGCAGCGGAACCTGCTGCCCGGCGTCTCGCACGATCAGGCCGTCGAGTACGCCCGCGAGGTGTTCAGCGAGGCGGTCCCCGCCCTGGAAGAGCACGGCTTGGTGCTGGCCTTCGAGCCGCTGGCCCCGGCCGAAACCGACTTCATTCAGACGGCCGCCGCCGGCGTCGAGCTGATCGAGGCGGTCGGCTCGCCGCACTTCCGGCTGCACCTCGACTGCAAAGCCATGGCCAGCGAATCGGTACCCATTCCGGACCTGATCCGGCGGCATCGTCGTCTTCTGGCCCACTTCCACGCGAACGATCCGAATTTTCAGGGGCCGGGCTTCGGCGAGCTGGATTTCCGACCCATCTTCGAGGCCCTCGGCGAGGTGGACTACCGCGGTTGGGTCTCGGTCGAAGTTTTCGATTACGCCCCCGGCGTCGAGCGCCTTGCCCGCGAAAGCATCGCCTATATGCAGCAGTGCCTGGCGTAGGGACGTGGAAACTCAAGGGGGCGGGCCCATTCTTGGGCCATCGCTTCCCAAGAAAACAACGGCTGTCGGCCGAAAGATGGACCAGGCGCCGGCCGGCACGTGAACCTTACGGACCGTGTTTGCCGTGCCTGTTGTCGTGCCGCTTGAAGTGCCGGGTGGCTTCGGTTACCATGTTATCAGAATTGTTACCAATCCGTATTTTCTAAGGGAGGATTCTCATGCCCCGGACTAGTTATTTCTGCTTTTCTCTGACCGCCTTGGCCCTGGCCGCGCTGCTGACTACCGGCTGCTCGCGAAGGCCGTCGCGCGTGCATCCGCCTTCGATCGACGCCGCCTCGGCGGGCCGCGAGGCGGTCCGACAGTACGATTTGGACGGCGACGGCAGGATATCCGGCGAAGAGTTGGAGCAAGCGCCGTCGCTGAGGGCCGCTCTGGAAAGGCTCGATACCGACGGCGACGGCGCCGTGACGGCCAGCGAGGTGGCGGCACGGGTTCGCGCGTGGCAGGAGTCGAGGGTAGGCCGCATGTCGGTCGTTCTGACCATCCTGGCGGGCGGGATGCCGCTTGAAGGAGCTACGGTCGTGCTCGACCCGGAGGAGTTCCTCGGTCCGAACATTCAGCCGGCGACCGGCGTTACGGACGCCAGCGGGCTGGTCATGCCCACCATCGAGGTCGGACCCGACGATCCGCCGGGGGTCGCGCCCGGCTTCTACTTGGTGCGAATTACCAAGGAGGGCCTCGAGATCCCCCCCATGTATAACACGGAAACCGTCCTTGGCGTCGAGTTGGCCCAGGATGCCCAGGAGCTTGAGGAAGGCATCACGTTCGATCTGCGGTGGTAGATTGAGTGCGGGGTGAAGTTTCGCGGGCGGGTAGCCATTCCCGCCCGTCGTCCTTCGCTCGACCGACAAGAATGCTCATCCTACGGCTTGGCGCATGTTCACCGTAGGGGGCGGAACCTGCCCCCTCCTATGACGCGGCAAGTGGCCTTCGCGCCGGGTCCCGGAGGATTGCGCCCGTGCAACGCGCATAGTCGGTCGGACCGGAGCGGCGCGGGGCGGGTAGTTTGCAACGTTCCCCCGCTCCGCTGCGGAGCGAGGCTCCCGGCGGCCGATGAAGAAACCAGGAAGGTATGCGAACGCGGGCCCCGGCCTGGGCGGAAATGGAGGGAGGACGCAGCATGTGGCGAGCCA
>SKJM01000795.1 GCA_007122045.1 Planctomycetales bacterium
CGGGCGGCTTGCGCGGGTGTGTGCGGGGCACGGCGGCGCGGCCCGGGACGAAAAGGACGGCGGGGACGCAAATCCTTGCCCTGCCCGATCATCGTAACCGTTCACGGCGGTGCCGTGCGTTTCCGCCCTCGCCGCCAAACGGCCGCTCCCACGGCGAGGGCCAGCAGCGCCGCACCGCCGAGCAGGAGCACTGGACTCGTTGCTTCAAGGCGAAGTGTTGCGCGCATGGGGCTACGTCCTATGTGGGGCGCATTTCCACGAGATGGGGGCGTTCCTGGTTTGGGTGGCGTCGGGGGGCGTACCGCGCATGTTAGCCTGTTGACCATCCGCTCCGGAGGGGCAAAGCCCGCAGGTGGCGGCCACAGCTTATACAACAACAAGGGCGTTGCCTGGAAGCACACCGGACCTTCGGCCCGAGCCACTGGGACGACTACTGGCGCATGCGGGAAAACACGCGCTACACGGCCACCTCGCCCGTATCGCAGTATTCGTCGATTTCCATACGCAATATTTCGCGCCGCCAGCCGGGCTCGTGGACCGGCCAGGCGTCCACGCGGCAGCCGGGCCCCGCCGTACTCGAGGGCAAACCGGTCCGGTGGGCGGCGGCCTGGCAACGCCGCTCCATGGGGCCGGGCGGCGGCACGACGCCGCCGAGGTTCCCGCCGCGGAAGCCCAACGCGCCGTGGTCGAACACGCTGACCACCACCGGCGGTTCGGTGTCGAGCATGCGGCGGGCAATCAGCTCGTGGCTGGCGGTGGCGTATCGCCGCTTCAGCGCCGCCAGGTCCCAGTCGCACGCGCGGCCGTCGGCCGGGAACCACGCGGCGGGCAGCAGCAGGCGGGCGGCCAGCCCATTGGCCACCGGTTCGCGGGCGGCGGGCGCTTCGCGGGCATCGACCCCCAGGTGCGCGAATACCCGGTGCGCCGCATGTTCGCCGATCTCGTGCGCCACGGCCCAGTGCTCCCGCTCGGGCCGCGGGTCGGCCCGCAGCAGGATGGCCGGCCGGGGCCGCGCGCCGGCCCAGCCGCGCAGCCGGACGTACCGCGCCCGACCCCGCTGCCCATCGTCGGGCGCGACGGCGATTTTCAACCGGGCGGCCAGGGCGAAGGCGTCCACGGGAGGGCGGTCGACGCCGGCTTCGCGCAGCAGGGCCTCGGCCACCGCGTCGAGGGCCGCCGCCAGGTCTTCACGAGTCAATTCGGCCAGCATGGCGCGCTCCGGTAGGGTACGCCCGTACACTACCCGGAATCGCCCCGGCCTGCAAGCCCCCCCGCCGCCAGACGGCGCTTTTCCGCGCAGCCCGCCGCCACCATCCGGGCTCGTCGCGGTGGAGCGATGTTTGGCAACTACCAACCACCGTTCAACCCTTTCCCGCCACCATCCGGGCACATGCCGTTGTGCCGCCTCCTTGGCAGAGCAGCCTGGAAGCGTACGAACCCGCGCTTAACCGCCCCAACCGGCACAACCGGCGCGCACTGCCGAGGAGGAACCTTCGCGATGGTGCGGAAAAGTTTGCCTGAGGCGAATAGGCAACGTAGTGTTGCCTGCGGTCACAGTCCGTTCCTTCGGCGGTACTCGCCCCAGGATAACCATTCACGGGCCGGCCGGGGACTGGTCCATTTTTCGGTTCACAGACGCCATCTTCAACGAAAGACGACGACCGAAAAATGGACCTGTCCCCTTATCGGCGCCGGGACAGTCCCGCGTGAACGGTTACGCCCCAGGATCGGGCCGGGCCCGAAGATGCAACCGAAAGCCACCAGGAAGGTACGACGAATCATGTTCGCGGAACTCGTGGAACAGCCGGAACTGGCCCCCCAAGGCGACGAGCAGGGCCCGACGATCCTCATCATCGACGACGACGACGCGATGACCGACGTGCTCGCGCTGCGACTCCAGAAGCAGGGGTTCGAGACCATCACCGTGGCCACCGGCGAGCGGGGGCTCCGGCGCGCCCGCTCGCAGCAGCCCGCCGTGATCGTGCTCGACCTCCGCCTGCCCGACGCCGACGGCTTCGACGTGTGCCAACAGTTGGCCGACTCGCCCGAGACGTGCGCCATCCCGGTCATCATTCTCAGCGGGATGGAGGAGCCCGACATCCTGCGCCGCTGCCGCGCGGCCGGTTGCCAATTCTTCCTGCGCAAGCCGTACGATCCGAACGTGCTGCTGACACTCATCCGGCAGTCGATCGACGACGCCGCCCACTGGGACGAGTTGCCATAGCGGCGGGAAAAGTCGTACGGATTCACATCGTCTCCGAGCACCGATGGCGGGACTGGCGGGCAACTGCTGCGTGTTATCCTGACCGCCGTCGTGGGCGATGTCAAGGCACCAAGCGGGGGTAGTCCATGATCCGCGCGCGGCCCCCTTTGACAAAGTCCGGCCGCGCGCCTAGAATCAAGGGATAGTCGGCAGTATCCGGGGGCGACAACCCCCCGGATAGTGCGCGGGGCGGTAGCTCAGTTGGGAGAGCGCTTGAATCGCACTCAAGAGGTCGGGAGTTCGAATCTCCTCCGCTCCACTTCATGTAATTCTCGCCGAATCCTCGAAGGTAACTCATACGGGTGGTTCGACGGGCTTCCTAGAGAGGAGGTTTGTCACTTTGGCTTCTCCGGCCGGTGTCGTTTTCGCTTCCATCGGACGAACTTGCCCAGCGAGGGATGCGCGAGCAGCTTCGGTCGCGTGTTGTACGACCTTCCCAGCTCCTTTTCGTCGGGAATCAGGTCGTGGATGGCCGTGTGGCAGGACTTGCAGATCTTGATGCCCTGCTGCATGTCTTCCCGGGTAAACCGCTTCTTGAACCACTTGTTGCTGTGCAGCGTTCGGGGAATAAAGTGGTGGAAGTTGTGGCTTTCCTCGACTCGGCAGAGTTCACACAGCATGGTTCGTCGCTGCTCGTTTCCTTGCCGGAGGCCATGGGTACTGCCTGCCGGTTGCGAATCCTGAGGACGGGTCGGTTTCGGCACCCTCGCACCGCTCCCATTCTTTCTTCCACCGCCCTGGGGTGGTAGGATAGGGGACGGACGACGCCCAATGCTTCGGCGGCCCGGGGTGGCCTGGACATTGACCACCGTGCCGAGCCCGAACCAGCCCCCATGGCACGATCCATCCGATCGAAGCCAGGCTGGCGACGGCGCCAGGCTACGCGGGGTCAGACTCTCCGGGACGCCGAAGCCGTCCGACGGCGGCATCGGAAGGATGTTGAACGCCCGCGCCGGCCTCCCGGCGGACGCGCTCCAGGTCGGCGTCGACCATCATGCGAATCAGGCCGGCGAAATCGACCTCCGGCCGCCAGCCGAGCACCTGGCGGGCCTTCGCGGCGTCGCCGCGCAGCGTATTCACTTCGGCGGGGCGGAACAGCGCGGGGTCGGTCTCGACGTGCTGCCGCCAGTCGAGCCCGGCGTGGCCGAACGCCAACTCGACCAACTGGCGGACCGAGTGCTTCTCGCCGGTGGCCACCACGTAGTCGTCCGGCGCGTCCTGCTGGAGCATCATCCACATGGCCTTCACGTAATCGCCGGCGAAACCCCAGTCGCGCATCGCGTCCAGGTTGCCCAGCTTGAGCTTCTGCTGGAGGCCGAGCTTGATCCGGGCGACGGCGTCGGTCACTTTGCGGGTGACGAACTCCTTGCCCCGCAGCGGCGATTCATGATTGAAAAGGATGCCTGAACAGGCGAAAATCCCGTAGCTTTCCCGGTAGTTGACGGTGATCCAGTGGCCGTACACCTTGGCCACGCCATAGGGGCTGCGGGGCCAGAAGGGCGTGTCCTCGTTCTGGGGCTCCTCGCGCACCTTGCCGAACATTTCGCTGGAGCTTGCCTGGTAGAAGCGGATGTCGCAGTCGACCAGCCGCACGGCTTCGAGCATTCGGGTAACGCCCAGCGCCGTGAACTCGCCGGTCAGCAGGGGCTGAAGCCAGCTAGTCGGCACGAAGCTCTGGGCGGCGAGGTTGTACACTTCGTGCGGTCGGACCTCGCGGATGAGATTGACGATGGAAAGCTGGTCGAGCAGGTCGGCCTGGTGGAGGGTCAGGCGGTCGCGCAGGTGGTTGATCCGCTCGAAGGTCGCCGTGCTCGACCGGCGCACCATTCCGTGCACTTCGTACCCCCGGCCCAAGAGGAACTCGGCCAGGTAGGCACCATCCTGTCCGGTGATGCCGGTAATCAGCGCGCGGCGGGTCATGGACTTCTCCTCAACGTGGGCGTGCAACCCCTCAGACTATCCATAATGAATGCAGGCGGCTCTTCTGTCAACCATTCGACGCCAGCGGCGTGTTCGCAGGATCAGCAGACATAATGCGCCCCCCGCGTCCGAATGCGGCTCAATCCACCCACCCTGCTGGCAATCGGGTATTCTACTGCCCGGCGTCGGGTAGGCTACGGGCCCCCTTCCGACCGGGGGTAGATGATCCTGGTTTCCGGCTGCGCACCGTAATGGACCAGATTGCTCCCCAGGCCGACGCCGTCGCCCAGGATTCCCGAAGCACGCGTGCGTATGCCGGCGCCCGCGCCGGGCGTGGCCGCCCGCTCGCTGCCGGCGCGGCAGATGCGCTCGTAGAAGCCGATGGCCGCCCGGTCGGCGTCGGGCCGGCGGCCGGACGGCTCGTCCCGGCCGAGGATGATGAAATCGACCGCGTAGGCGTCGATGAGTTTGGGCAGCAGCTTTCGGGCTAGGTCGGCCCGGCCGAACAACTCGGCGCCGACGGCCCGGCCGCGGACGACGAAGATGAATCCGGCGGCCTCGCGCGGCACCTCGGGGGCGATGCGCCGGCGGACCTCGGCAAGCCGCTGTTCCACTTCGGGCGACCGCATCGCCCGTTCCAGGCTCCCGGTCGGGTTCTCGGCGCCAAGCGCTTGGTTACTGCGGGCCACCTCGTCCCAGATTTCCCGTTGGTCGACCCCACTGCGGAGCGATTGCTGGATGGACGGCGGGACCAGTAGCTTTCCGGCCGAGAATTCCTTGCCGCCTTCCCACCGCCGCGCTTCCACGCAGAAGACCTTCAACTCGATGGTTTGCCCCGGCGCCACCACGACGTCGTGGCGGATCGTGCGGGTTTGCTTTCCGCCGGTGAGCACCTCGCCGGCCATGATGAACACGTGCTCGTCGCGAGTGCGATTGCGGACCACCACGACGGGCACCGTGCCGCTGGCGCCTTTTTCGCGGACCTCGAGCTTGCCGGCCGCGACGGCATCGTCGAGCGTGAGCCATCGGCCGGGCAATTGGTCGCTCCCTTCCAGTAGCACGGGGTAGATCGACAGCCCGCGATAGCTCACCGGCGCGGCGATCTGGACGCGGTCGAGCGCGCGAGCCAACTCGCGTACGTGGCCGGCGGTCGATGGCCGCCGGGCCGCCGCGGCCGCCGGCCCCAAGAGCGCCAGCGCGGCGAATACGGCAAACGCGGCAAAGTATCGGACCGCGCGGGGAAATGACACAAATTGCATGGCAGTTTCTCCTCCCTTGGGGCCCACGCTACCCGGCAGTTGCCCGCCGGCACGTGCTTACGTTCCTTTGGTTTTGACGCATCTGGCGCCGCAGTAGTTCCCCCAAGGCAAGCAGCGGGTTGAATCTGCCCGGTAGGATGGACATTCGTGTCCGTCGACGGCCGACGGACACGAATATCCATACTTACACAGCCGTGCGATTCGTCGCCCACCTTACCGACGGACAGGAATGTCCATCCTACGGCAAAGTGCGATTCGCCGCGCGCTTCACTGCTTGCGTTTGGCGGAACGCTTTTCGCCGCGCCGGCCGGCGCGCTCCAGGATCGCCACCAGCAGCAGTACGCAGGCTACCATCAGCAGGACCACGCACGCCCCGGCCGTGTTGACCTGATGCAGCAACAGGGCCCCCAGCCCGCAGGTGGCCGTGGCCAGGTAGATGGTGAGCACGGCCTGGGGCTTGGTCATCCCCAGTGCCACCAGGCGGTGGGAAAAGTGGCTTTTGTCGCCGTGGAAGGGGCTGCGGCCCTGGCGGAGCCGGATGCCGATGACGCTGATCGTATCGTACAGCGGCACGGCCAGCACGCACAGCGGCGCCAGGATGGCGTGCCGCGGGGCGCTGCCGCCGGCAAACGTGGCCGTCAGCGTCGTCATGGCCAATAGATAGCCGGTGAAATAGGCGCCGGAGTCGCCCATGAACAGCCGGGCCGGCGGCCGATTGTGCCACAGAAACCCCGCCAACGCACCCACGAGAATCAGCAGGAACCCCCCGATGAAAAGCTGCGGTTGGTCGGTGGTGGGGTCAGGCGCCAGGAGCATCACCGCGGCCAGCATCGCCGCGCCGATGGCCGCCACACCGGCCGACAGGCCGTCCATGTTGTCGAGCATGTTGAACGAGTTGACCAGGCCGACAATCCACACGATGCTCAGCACGGCGGTGAGCCAAGGGACGTCGAGGAACACGGTCAGGCGCCAGCCCAGGGCGACCATGACGGCGGCAACGGCCGTCTGTACGCCCAGGCGGACGCGCCAGTCGAGCCCGCGGCGGTCGTCGACCAGCCCGAGCAGCAGCAGCACGGTGCCGCCGGCCAGCAGGGTCCACAGCCGGCCCGACTGCTGCCACAACCCGGGCAGGTGCGGCGCGACGAAGGCAGGCAGCCAAGCGGGCGGGGCGGTCGGGGCGCCGCCGCGCAGCAGCAGCCCCAGGGCCACTTGCCCGGCCGCCAGGGGCAGCACGACGGCCAGCCAGATGGCCAGCCCGCCGCCGGTGGGCATGGGCGCGGCGTGAATTTTTCGCTCGCCCGGGTGGTCGATCAGCCCCAGGGCCGGACTGATGCGCCGGGCAACCCAGCCGGCGGCCAGGGCAACGGCCAGGCTGGGCAGCAGCGAGCCGACGACGAGCCACGTCATAACGCCGCCTCCGCGCGCAGCCGCTGGTGCAGGTACTCGCGGCAGCGGGTGAAGAAAGCCTGGTAATCGGCCCGGCGGTAGTCGGCGAAGGTGAAATCGTGATGCTCCCATCGCCCGTGCCGGAAAAACAGCGTCACCTCGGCGTAGATTCCGCGGGCGAGGTAGACGCGGTGGGCGAAGTCCTTGGTCGACGAGAGCACGAGCTTGCCGAGGGTCAGGTAGCCGGGGTCGAGGTTCAGCGGCCGCGGCTCGGCGTGGCGATGCCCGGCGGCGTACTGCTCCTCCCAGCGGTTGGTGGCCAGCTTCGTCTCGACCGTCTCGTCGAGCGCGTAGGGCTTTTCAAACGCGAGGAACACCTTCCGCAGGCCCTCGCCCATGGTGGCTCGGTAGTAGTCGGTCTGGTCGAAGCGGAAAACGGGGCTTTCCATGGCAACCGGGCCGAACTCGGCCACCGCCCGCTGCCGCGCCCACGCCAGCGCCGCCTCGTGCCGGCTGAACGCCGCCAGAATACGCAGGGCAGGAGAATGGGGGGCGGGCTGGCCCATGGAACTAGCCGAATGGTGGAAAGTGCCGGGCAACGAATCAATTGCGTATGAACCGATTGCATATTGTACCAGGCACGCGCCGACATGGCGAAAGGGGGCACGGCACCGTGCCCTGCCACAGCACTATTGTAGCACTGCCCGGCACCTTCCGGTGGGGCCAAAACGAACTGGGCGGAAAAAGCCCCAGGGCAGCGCAAGCCCACAACTTTGTTGCTACGACCCGATCCCGAACTTCAGCCGGAGCGCGGAGTGCCTTGACTTGCCAACTCCGGGTGGTCATCCTAGCCTTCGGAAGACGAGCTTCTGTACCCAACCGGAGGTGATGTGTGTTTCGCTGCTGCCGTGTAAGCGGGTCCGAACGTGAAAGCCTCGCAAAAGATCGCCGTGGCCTGTCCCCCTCACTCGCCCACGTTAACGGCGTGTGCGGCTTCCTGGCCGCTGCCGCAGCTCTGGGCGCGTGCCTGGCCCTTGCCTCGGCCGCCCGTGCCGAGACGCCTGCCGGTTACTTGCAGAAGCAGCCGAGGCCGGTGTTCAAGGAAGGGCACGGGCTGCCGCGGCTGACGCGCTTCGGGTGGACGCTGCCGTTCGAGGCGCGGGTGGAACTGGCCCGGCACTGGGGCTACGCGCTCGAGTTGGGCGGCTACGCTACCGAGAAGGTCGCGTCGCGGCTCGACGATCCCGACTCGCTCGAATCGCGGCTGGTCGAACTGGCCCGCTCCGAGCCGGAAACGTTCCCGTTGCAGGTGATCCTTTCGCGCGACCTGCCCACCGGCGACGTCAACGCGGTGGCCGAGCCGCCCACCGTGGCCGCCACCGCGCCGCCCAAGGACGCCGCGCCCGCCAAACCGGCCGACGACGCGCACTTCCGCCGGGCGGGCGCGAATCCGCCGGGCGACCCGTGGACCCGCGATGCCAAGGGCGAACTGGTCGAGGGCAGGCGGGTGTGGAGCCCCGAGGCGGCCGACGACGTCATCGCCGGCGCCGCGGCCCTGCGGGCCGAGCCGCTGGGGGAAATTGCGCGCCGGGCGCCGGTTGCCATCGTGCTCAACGGCGGCGAGTACGCGCTGAACGTGCTCGGCTTCGCCCGAAAACACTGGGAGCAGGACCCCCGCATCGAGGCGGCCCGCGGCGAAACGCCCTGGTTCGAGTACATCTCGCAGCGCAAGGCGTACATGGAGCGGCACATTGCCGAGGCCGTCCGCCGCGCCGCGCCCGACCGGCAGCTTTACATCTACTACACGGCCGGCGGCGGCACGCACCGCTACCGATACGGCGGTTGGGCCAACTGGGCCTACGGGTTCGACTGGATGCAGCACGTTTCCGACCTGCCCAGCAACGAGTTCTACTACCGCCACTACAACAGCGGCTGGACCGGCGATATGAGCATGCTCACGCAGGCGCTCAACGCCAAGGGATACGAACTCGAGTTCGGCAAGCCGCTGGGTTATAACTGGCTGTGCGCCGGCTGGCCGCGCGGCGAGGACGACGAGGCGAAGCAGCGCGGCCTGGGCGATTTGGAACGCTACATGGGCTTCCTGAAGTGCCTGTACACGACCGGCATGGTTGGCGGGAACGCCGGCTACTACGCCTTTCCCGAAGGCGGGTTCGGCGCCGAGTTCCCCGACGGCGAGCCGCCGCACTGGCTGCGGCAGATGATCGTGCTGGCCCACGCCCACGCACTGTTCACCCACCTGGAAGGCTACCTTCGCAATGGCGACCTCGTGCCGGGGCCGAACATGCACGTGTGGTCGAAGTCGCAGCCGGCCTACGAGCTGCCCGCGGACGATGACACCGTCCGCGTGGTTGCCCGCCGGCACCGGGAGCAGCCCGAGTGGCTCATCGCCGTCTGGGCGGCCGCCGGCGACGCCCGCGAGGTGACCGTCGACGTGCCCGACCTGGGCGACGTGCGCCTGCACGCCCGGCCCGCCGGATCGGTGTACATTTTGGAGCCCGACCGGCCCGGCGCCGCCCGCACCCGGCTGATCGACCGCGACCCGATGTTCCCCTCGCAATCGGCCCGTCAGATTC
>SKJM01000451.1 GCA_007122045.1 Planctomycetales bacterium
CGACCATAATCCGGTCTACTGTCCGATGCTGGGCGGTTCGTCGGCCAGGAAATCGCGCGGGCCGCGGGTGGTGTAGTAGGGATACGCGATGGCGCCGGTGGGCGGACCGGTCGGGACCACTTCGGTGCCGCGGGCCGCGGCGGCGCGGCCGCGCAACCCACCGAACAGACCATGACCGCCGAGGCGGCCCCGCCCGCCGTGGGAGTGGGCACATCCGCTGAAACTCCACAGCGCGGCCAGGGCCGCGCCGACGAAAAGCGCTCGTCTCATATTTGGTTTCCTTTCTGCTCGCTCGGGCGGCGGCAAGTGGGTCGCGTGTGTGCGCCGCCCGTCGTCGAACGACCGCCGCCGCCGCCGTAAAGCGATCGGCAGGTCGGTGTGTGCCAGTGGGATGGACATTCTTGTCCGTCACGCCGCAGGATGGACATTCTTGTCCGTCACGCCGAACGACGGACAAGAATGTCCATCCTACGGTACGGCTTGATACGTTTGTCGCTGCCGCCGGCACAACGGGCTCGCGCCGGCCCTCCAAGAAGAGCATCGGCCCGGCAACCCATAGTATCCAGAAAATCGCTACATCCGGCGTTTTCGGCACGACAACCGCACCCGCCGTCGCACGTAGCGCAGTAAAATGGGTATGACGGCGGAACATTGCGGGCACATTCCCCCCGGAAAGGGACCGAACAAATGGATGCCGATGCCTTTACCACGGCCCCTCGGCCTGCTACCCTACCGGAATCATGGTTGCTTCGATCGAATACATTGAGCGAATCATCGGGTACTTCGAGAAGGCCGCCGAGGCCAACCTCGAAACGCCGGGACGTACGGGGAACCTCGTCGAATTGACGCCGGAACTGGCCGACGAGGTAATGATTACGGGCGACCTGCACGGGAACCGGCGCAATTTCAACCTGATCAAGCGCACGGCCGCCCTGGCGCAGAACCCCCGCCGGCACCTCGTGCTCCAGGAGGCCTGCCATGGAGGGCCGACGTACCCCGAGAGCGGCGGGTGTATGTCGCACACCGTCCTCGAAGACATCGCCCGGCTGAAGACCGAGTTCCCCGAGCGGGTTCACTTCATCCTCGGCAACCACGAGTTGGCCGAACTGGCCGACTATCCCATCCAGAAGAACAAGCAGATGCTCAACCTGCTGTTCCGCCTGGGGATGCAGCAGATGTACGGCCCGGCAACCGACCGAGTGCGGGAGGCCTTTTCGCCGTTCCTGCGCAGTGCGCCGCTGGCGGTGCGGCTACCGCACGGGGTGTTCATCTCGCACAGCATTCCCGAGAAGTGCGACGAGCGGCATTTCGACGCCTCGATCTTCTCCCGCGAACTCGACGACGTCGATTACTTCGAACGGACCGGCGTTTTCGAACTGGTTTGGGGGCGCGACTACCGCGAGGAAAACGCCCGCGCCTTCGCCGAACTCGTCGGCGCCCGGCTGCTCATCAACGGCCACGAACCCTGCCCGCAGGGGTACAACGCGCCGAACAGTATCCAGGTCATCGTCGACTGCTGCGGGCCCACGGCGTCCTACCTTCTGCTGCGAACCGACCGGGAGTTGAGCCACGCCGAGACGGTCGAGCGAGTGCAGAAGCTGGGCTGAGGGGCGGGCGCCCTGCGTGCGTGGCGGTGGCCGGCGCCTTTCATGACCCCAGCCGGCGGGGTGCATTAATTCGCGCTGTTGCGTTCGGTCTTGGCCGCAACGCCCGAATCTGGTAAAAAGCCCGCCCGCGGGACACCGCAAGCCCGTTTCGGCACCCCCCGTTCTGCCCGATCCGCACCCGTCAATGGAAATTGCATGAGGAACTTCTCCCGCGTGCTACGCCTTGCGTTTCGCTACCGGCTGACGCTCGCCGCTTCGGTGGTGTGTGCACTGGGAGTTGGCGTGTTGTGGGGGGGGAACATCGGCGCGGTGTACCCGTTCGTCGAGGTGGCCTTCCGGGGCGAATCGCTCCAGCAGCGCGCCGCCGACGAGATCGAACGCGCCCGCGAAACGGCCGCCGCGCTGCGGGCGGAGGTCGCGCGGCTGGAGACGGCCCGGGACGGGGCGTCGGGCAAGCAGCGGCGCCGCATCGAGGCCGAAATCGCCGCCGCCGAGGCGAGGATCGCCGCCGAACAACGGGCGGAGGCCGCCTACCGCCGGGCGAAGCCGTACATCGACCGCTACCTGCCCGACGATCCCTTCCAGACCCTGGTGGTCATTACCGGCCTGCTCCTGCTCGGCACGCTGCTGAAGGAGCTGTTCCTCATCGGCCATCACGTGCTGGTGTTCCGGTTGGCCGAGTTGGCGGCGTACGACCTGCGCAAGCAGTTCTATCGCCGCACGCTGCGCATGGACCTCGGGGCGTTCGACGAACAAGGCGCAGCCGACTTGATGAGCCGCTTCACGCACGACGTGCAGAACGTGGTCGAGGGGCTGGTGGCGCTGTTCGGCAAGATGGTCCGCGAGCCGCTGAAGATGGCCGCCTGCCTCCTCGGCGCCGCGATGATCTCCTGGCGGCTGCTGCTGCTGTCGGTGACCGTCGCCCCGGTGGCGGCGCTTTTGATCCACTGGCTTTCGCGGGCGCTGAAGCGGGCGAACCGCCGCGCGATGGAGGAAATGGCCCAAATGTACACCACGCTCGAGGAGACGCTGCGCGGCATCGAGATCGTCAAGGCGTTCACCAACGAGCGGCAGGAGCGGCGCCGGTTCCACCACGGGGCGAAGCGGTACTTTCAGCGGGCCATGCGCATTGCCCGATACAACGCCCTGGCCCACCCCGTTACCGAACTGACCGGCATCATGGTGGTGTGCCTGGCCTTGCTGGCCGGGGCGCGGTTGGGCCTTTCGGGCGAGACGCACTTGCTGGGCATCCAGATAACCCCGCGCCCCTTGAGTCTCGGCGCGCTGTTGCTGTTCTACGGCCTGCTGGCCGGGGCCGCCGACCCCGTTCGGAAGTTCTCCGACGTGTTCACTCGGCTCCAGCGGGCCATCGCCGCCAGCGACCGGATCTTCGACCGGCTGGACCGCCTCCCAAGCGTCGCCGAACCCACCAAACCGGTCCCCTGCCCGAAGCACCGCCGCGACCTCGTGTTCGACCACGTCGGTTTCGAGTACCGGCCCGGCCGGCCGGTCCTGCACGGCGTGTGCCTGCAGATTCCCTTCGGCGCCACCGTGGCCATTGTGGGTCCCAACGGGTGCGGAAAGAGTACCTTGGCGAGCCTGATTGAGCGGTTCTATGACCCCACCGAAGGGCAGGTGCTCCTGGACGGCGTGCCACTCACCGCCGTCCGTTCGGCCGAGCTGCGCAGCCAGATCGGGCTGGTTACCCAGGAAACCGTCCTGTTCGACGACACCGTGATGAACAACATCCGGTACGGCCTTCCACGAGCCACCGCCGAGCAGGTGATCGACGCCGCCCGGCAGGCGCACGCTCACGAGTTCATCGTCGGCGACCTGCCCGACGGTTACGAAACGCGAGTGGGGCCCGGCGGAAGCCGACTTTCGGGTGGGCAGCGCCAGCGGATCGCCCTCGCCCGCGCAATCCTCCGGGACCCGGCCATCCTCATTCTCGACGAGGCGACCAGCCAGATCGACCTGGAAAGCGAAGAGGCCATTCAGCAAGCGCTGGAGGCCTTCGTCCGCGACCGCACGGCCGTGATGATTACCCACCGCCTGGCGTCCATCGCACTAGCCGATCAGGTCGTCGTGATGCATGCCGGCCGGATTCTCGACACGGGCACGCACGAGCAGTTGATGGAACGTTGCGGGCTGTATCGGCGGCTGCACCGGCTTCAGAGCGAGGAGCCGGAAGAGGGGTCGGAAAAGGGCGCGGAAGAGGGGTCGGAAAAGGCCGCCGCGTAAACCCGGATTTTCTGCAATTTGCTCTGGCACTGGCGACGGGCGGGCACTAGAATGTCGCCCTCTTCTTCTCATGCGTGGAGATGCGCGCCATGTCGACCACGACCACTCGCCGTCGCAGCCCCCTGTTCGCACAGACGGCCTCATCCCCCCTGCCACACTCAAGGGGGTTCCGGCGATGGTGGCTGCCCGCCGCTGCCGTGCTGCTGGTCCTTTGGTTCCTGCCGGCGATCGTCGCCCGCACGCCCGTGGTGCGGTGGGTTATCGACGCGGCCGCCGCCGATTTGAACGGACAGGTGACCGTCGAGTCGGTGTCGCTCGGGTGGCTTTCGCCCGTCCGGGTGCGCGGCGCGAGCCTCACCGACGAGCACGGGCAGCCCGTCCTGGAGGTGCCCCGGGCGGAAAGCTCCCGCACCCTCGCCGGGCTGCTCGTCAACCGCAGCCGGTTGGGGACGTTCCGGTTGTCTGAACCGAAGTTGGCCGTTGCCGTGCAGGGCGGCACCAGCAATGTCGAGCAGGTGCTGGCCGAATACTTCAAGCCGAGCGACGCCCCCCCACCGAGGCTCGACCTGATCCTGGAAATCGTCGACGGCGCCGTCACGGTGACCGACGTCGAACGAGCCCGATCCTGGAGTATCGACAAGCTCCAGATGGACCTTCGAGTTCCGGCCGGAGCGGAACCGTGGGAGCTTACCGCATCGGGAATCGTGGCCGATTTGCAGGAGGCGGGCCGTTTCGAGTTCGCCATGCAGATGCCGCCGGTCGGCCCGGACGCGCCGCGCGCGGAATCGGCCGCGGCGAACGGCGCCGCGGGCCAGACCGCGGCGACCGACATCGCCCTGCGTTTCGAGTCGGAGCTGTTGCCGCTCGGATTGTTGGAACCCCTGGTGCGGCGGTTCGAACCCGGCGCGCGGGTAGACGGACGCCTGACCACCGAGATCGAGGCCGTTTGGGTCGGGATGGCAGCCCCCCCGCGCCGGCTGAAGGCAAAAGCCACCGCCCGCGACTTCCAACTGGCCCTTCCGGCTTTCGGCCGCGATCGGCTCGAGCTGGCCCATCTTGCGATCGAAGGGGAGGCGTCGGCCGAGGGCACCGAACTGGTCATCAGCCGCTCCACAATCGAGTGCGACCTGGGACAGGCCGCGCTGACCGGCACGGTCGACCTGGCCGAGGGGGCGCACCGGGCCCTGCCGGGCCGGCTGGCGGCGCAGCCGTTCGAGCTGGAAGGGACCGTCGACCTGGCGCGGCTCGCCGCCATGTTGCCCGATACGCTGCAATTGCGGCCGGGCATGAAGGTCACCTCCGGCCAGGTGCACGTGGCGCTGCGAAGCGAGCCGGGCGAAGCCGGCATGGTTTGGCAGGGGCAACTCACCTCGAGTGAGTTGCGGGCGACCGATGGCGGCCGCGAGGTGGCTTGGGAACAGCCCGTACTGCTGAACTTCGCCGCCCAGCAGACGCCCGACGGAACGCTGGCCGGCGAGCTGCGCTGCCAGTCGGACTTCTTGCAGATGCACGCGGTAGGCACGACGCGCCAAGTGACCGCCGACGCGAGCTTCAACCTCGACCGGCTGGCCGAGCAGCTTGGCCAATTCGTCGACCTCGGCTCGCTCCGACTGGCCGGCGACGGCTGGTCCCGATTCGCCTGGAGGCACGCGCCCGGCGGGGCCTTCGCGGCCGAGGTCGAGCTGCACGTGAACCGGCTCCACGTGGCGCTGCCCAACCGGCAGCCGTGGCGTGAGCCCGAGATGGCCGTGTCGGCGTCGGCCTCGGGATACACCGATTTCGGGGCCGGCACGCAGGTGGAAACCGCCGCCTTGCACGCGGCGGCGGGGACCGAGCGCATCGAGGCCCGGCTCCTCCAGCGTGTGCTCGACCTGGCCGGCGGCGGAACGTGGCCGATCGAATTGCACATGCAGGGCGAACTGGCCCACTGGCCGCCCCGCCTGGCCCTGCTGTACGACCTGCGCGACTATCCCGTGGCCGGCCGTTACGAATTGACCGGGCAGCTTATCGCCTCGCCGACGACGAACCGTATCGCGGGGGCGGTCCTCCGCGTCGACGCGCTCGATTGCACCCTGCCGGGGCTGCGGATTGTCGAGCCGCAGGCGCAACTCGACCTGAACGGCACGTGGGACCACGAAGCGGGCGCGTTCACACTCGCACAAAGCTCGCTGCGCACCACGAGTCTGGCCGCGGCGACCGACGACCTGGCCGTCACGTGGGGCGCCGCCGGCGCGCCGGAGCTTCGCGGCACGCTGGCTTACCAGGGACACCTGTACGGCATCCAGCGGTGGTTCACCGACCCGGCCCAACGGCCCGCCTGGTACGTCGACGGCCGGCTCAGCGGCACCGCCCGGTTCGACTACTCCGCCGGCACGACGCACGGCGCGGTCGAGGCCGAAGTCGAGAACCTGCAAGTTTCCGGCGGTGAGGGCCGGCCGTTCCGCGATCCGCGCGTCAGGCTCACCGGCCGCGGCTCGTACGATTCCGCCACGCATTCGGTCGTGCTGGACGGGCTGGAAATCCAGTCGAATGCACTGGCCGTCGAGGGCCGGGGTGGCGCAGACCTCTCGGGCGAGGAGTCCGCCGGGCAGTTCGCCGGGCAGATGCAATACGACATGCAGCAGCTTTCCACCTTGCTCCAGCCTTACGTGGGCAGCGGGGTGGAATTGGTCGGCCGGCAGACCAGCCCGCTCAGCTTTCATGGCCCGCTCGACCTGGCCCGCGCCCGGGGTAGCGGCGCCTTGGCCTGGCAGCAGGGAGGCGTGTATGGGTTCGGGTTGGGGCCGGGCGAGTTGGAACTGAAGCTGGCCGGGGGCGTGCTGGCGGCCGAGCCGCTGACGGTGGCGGTCAACCAGGGCCGCGTGCACCTCGAGCCGAAGCTGCACTTGGCGCCCGGCCCGATGACCCTCACCCTTCCGCCCGGCCCGCTGGTCACCGAAGTGCAGATCACGCCGGCCATGTGCGCCTCGGCGCTGAAGTTCGTGGCGCCGGTGCTGGCCGGGGTGACCACCGCGCAGGGAACGTTCTCGATCGAGTTGGACCGCTGCCGGGTGCCGGTCGACCGCCCGGCCGACGCCGAGCTGGCCGGGCGGCTGATCGTCCATTCGGTCGAGGTGGGGCCGGGCTCGCTCGTCCGGGAACTGGCCGTGCTGCTTCAGCGCGAGGCCCCGGCCCGCTTGCGGCGCGAGTCGGTCGTCCCCTTTCACATGACCGCCGGCCGCGTCCACCACGAGGAACTGGAATTGATCTTCCCCGACGTGACCGTCCGCACGCGGGGGTCGGTCGGGCTCGACCAGTCGCTGTGGATGGTCGCTTCCATGCCCGTCCCGCCCAAGTGGCTGACCACCGACACGCTGCGTTTGGCCTTCGAGGGCCAGGAGGTCCGCATTCCCGTCGGCGGCACGCTCACCGCGCCGCGGCTGGACCGCGCCGAACTCGACCGCTGGAACCGCCGGGTCCTGGAGCACGCCGCGCAGAACGTCATCCGCGACCAGGTCGACCGGGGCCTGGACCGTTTGTTCAGCCCCCGCTGATCCGGTACAATAGTATTGCCATGAAGCTTATTCTGTTGGGCACCGCCGGCTATCATCCGAACGAACAGCGGCACACCTCCTGCGCGCTCATTCCGGAGGCGGGCGTGATGCTCGACGCGGGCACGGCCGTGTTCCGCGCGCCGCGATACCTGGCGACCGAATCGCTCGATATTTTCCTGACCCACACGCACCTCGATCACGTGGCCGGGCTCACGTACCTGTTCAACACGCTGGCACAAACCGCGTTGAAGACGGTGCGCGTCCATGCCGAGGAGGCGAAGCTGCGAGCCGTCGAGGAGCACCTGTTTGCCGACGACCTGTTTCCGAAACGCCCGCCCTACGAGTCGGTCCCCCTGCCTGTCGATGGAGAAGTGCCACTGCCCGGGGGAGGGCGGCTAACCACATTCCCGCTGGAGCACCCCGGCGGCGCGCTCGGGTTCCGGCTCGATTGGCCGGGGCACTCGATGGCCTACGTGACCGACACCTGGGGCGATCTGAACGCCGAGTACATCAGAAGGATCGCCGGGGTGAACCTGCTGCTCCACGAATGCTTCTTCAGCGACGAGCGGGCCGAACGGGCCCGCACCACCGGCCACACCCACACGACGCCCGTGGCCGAACTCGCCCGCCACGCCGGCGCCGGGCAACTCGTGCTGATCCACATCAACCCCCTGGCGCCGGCCGACGATCCCATCGGGCTGGCCACGGCGCGGGCCATCTTCCCCGCCACCGTGCTGGGCGAGGACGGGCTGGAGGTCGAGTTTTAGCGCGCCGCTCGTGCCACGGGAGTACCAATGCCCATCCGTTTTCGCATATTCAGCCGGGCCGCGGCCTTGCGGTTGCTCGTGCTGCTGGCGGCGCTGGTGGTGCTGGCGGCCGGAGGGATCCGTTTCATGACACGAATGCCCGGCGAAAGCTTTCGAGGCCCCCTGCCGCCGCTGACCGCGGAACAGCGGCAGTTGGCCGCGCAGTTGGAGCGCGACGTGCGCCACCTGAGCGAGACCATCGGCGAACGCCACGTCGACAGGCCCGACTCGCTCGACGCCGCGGCCGATTTCATTCAAGACCGGCTCACCGAGCTGGGCTACCAGCCGCACGAGCAGACCTACCGGCTTGGCGACGTGACCTGCCGGAACCTCGTGGTGGAAATCGCCGGGTCCGACGAGGCCGAGTCGATCGTGCTCATCGGCGCCCATTACGACACGGTGCCCGGCTCGCCCGGGGCCGACGACAACGCCTCGGCCGTGGCGGTGCTGCTGGCAATGGCCGAGCGCTTGCAGCGAAGCGCCCCGGCGCGGACCCTCCGCTTGGCCTGGTTTACCAACGAAGAGCCGCCGCACTTCCAGACGCCGGACATGGGCTCCTACGTGTACGCCCAGGCGTGCCGCGAGCGCGGCGACCGCATCGTGGCCATGGTGGCGCTGGACGGGCTGGGCTATTACAGCGACGAGCCGGGGTCGCAGAGCTATCCGCCGCCGTTCGACCGCCTGTATCCCGACCGGGGCGACTTCATCGCCTTCGTCACCCGCCTCCGCGACCGCCGCCTGCTCCGGCGGTGCATCGGCGCCTTTCGGGCCCGCGCCGCGTTCCCCTCCGAGGGCGGCGCCCTGCCCGCCTTCCTGCCCGGCATCTCCTGGTCGGACCACTGGGCGTTCTGGCAGTTCAACTATCCGGCCCTGCTGGTGACCAACACGCTCCCGTTCCGCAATCCCCACTACCACAGTTTCACCGATACGCCCGACCGGCTCGACTACGACCGCATGGCCCTGCTGATCGACGGCCTGCTTGCCATGGTGCGCGAGTTGACCGGCGCCGACGATTGAATCGTGGGATAGGCTTTCAGCCTGTCAGCGTATTTCGTGGGATAGGCTTTCAGCCTGTCCGTAATTTCGTGGGATAGGCTTTCAGCCTGTCAGCAATTTCGTGGGATAGGCTTTCAGCCTGTCAGCAATTTCGTGGGATAGGCTTTCAGCCTGTCAGCAATTTCGTGGGATAGGCTTTC
>SKJM01000705.1 GCA_007122045.1 Planctomycetales bacterium
ACCAGCGGCGCCGCCGCGTGGAGCCGTTGCGGCCGGTGGATGTGCCCGAGCAGCCACGCGGCCACCGGGCGGGCGCGCAGCTCGGCCAACGCGACCGGCGCGTACGGGCTCGACGGCGCCAGGCAGTCGCAATGCAACAGGCCCACGGTCGGGCGGTCGCCGGCAACGTGCGGGAAGCCGTTCTCCAGCGGGTTCGTGTGCACGTGCCGTTCCGGGAACGACCAGCCGAGCAGCCGGAGCGAATGGCCCCCGTCGCCGGGCACGGTGGCCTCCTCCCACTGCCCTCCGCGGCCCAGTAGCCGGAAGCCGGGCACTTCGTCGGCCAGCCGGGCGAGCACGTCGTGGTCGTGGTTGCCGGCCACGGCGAACACGGGCACGCCGCCGTCGAGCAGCTTCTTCACACCCGACTGGAGCACCGCGTACGCCTCGTAGAACCGGTTGCCCGCGTCGACCACGTCGCCGGTGAGCACGGCGGCATGTACGCGGCGCTCGATCGCCAGGCGCACGAACCGCCGGAACACCTCGGCGGGCCCCAGCGCGCGCGGATCGGCCCCCTCCGGCAGCCGCGTCGGCCGCCGGCCCAGGTGCACATCGCCCGTGCAAAGTAGCCGCGTCGTCATGGCATGGTGGATGTCCTGAAGGGTGCGGTGGAATCAGATTCAGCGCATGCGGCCATTCTATCGAGGGGTCCACGCCCATTGCAAGGCCCGCGCCCCCGCGGCGGGGTGGGTGGAAACCATGTCGAGGCAGGGCATTTCCCCGGACTGCTCGAACGCCGAGTGACCGTCGCAGTCGCCGTCCGGGTCGTACCCGCGTTTGATGCGCATCGCCCACGTGTGGCTGCACCGGCTGGGGCAGGCACTGGAGTGTCGTTCCTTGACGGGGCGCCGGCCTGCTCGGCCGTGTTGGTATCTGCAATCGTTGCCAATCGGGTGGTGCGCCTTACCATGCCGTACCGATAAGCATAGAATACTGGTGGGAGGCCGGTTGTCGGGGCCCCATGGCGCATGCCCGCTACGGGTGGTGCGAGTCCCGCCTGCGGGGTGCAAGCCGTGAGGCGAGCGTATCTACCGTATTTCGGGCAGGGAATTGGCTACCGACGGCGAGTCTTGGGTGCTATCATTGGGGGAGAATGGGGACTGCTCAATGAGCGAAGAACACGTGTCTGAAACGGACGAACCAAGAAGCACTAACGAGTTCCCCGGGCTGCCGCTCGACGTGTTCGAGGCCGCGGTAGAAGCTTTGGCGGATCTTCGCGATGATGGAAAGTATACGCTGTTCGTGGGGCGTTTGACGTCCGTGAGACTCATCGGCGAACCCCGCCAGTTCGGTCCAGCGCTGGCCGAGAGGCTTGACCGGCCCGTTCACGATGAAGAGGCTCAGACGGCGTTGACAGAAGTTACCAACTTCTGCAGGCTAGCCCTTTCCCATACGGAAAGTTCGGCAGTTCTTCCTTTTCTCGAGCGAAACGTTTACCGTGATGAGACCGAGGAACTGGATGACGAGCAGAAGAAGCGATTCGGGCAGATGCTCGAATCGAAGCTGCGCATTGTCTCTGAGCGTCTCTATTCAGACGCCGTGCGAGCGCGAGCACGAAGAATGGAAACGGCTACCGGCCCGTGCCTTGAGGAAATGGACGTGGAACTGGTTGAGCAACGGATCGACCAGCTTCGAGGGGAAAAGATCGAGGACCCGTTCCTCCGCGTGCGTCTGCGCTATTCTTCTGACAACACAAGTGTTCTTCCGTTCAGCCTTTTCCAGGGACCTTGGGGCAGCTTTGTGCCATTTCCGCTGCCTAGCTTTGAGTTCGAATGCGATGAGACAGATATCGATCTTCTGATCTCCCGTTTAACGCATGCCAAAACCCTGTTGACGTCAAGAGACGAATCGGATTCAGGAGAGGAATGACAGGCATATTCTCCATCCCCGTTCTCCTGAGGTAGCCATGAGTGCCGAAAATACGCACGGTAAGGATCAGGCCATGGAGGAATCATTCCATTCGTACATTGCTGAGGTGTTGGGCGCGGAACGCGACACGACCTTTCGTGAATCGGTCGAGACTAGCTTAAGACGCCTTGTCACCGTCCTCAGAGCTTCGCCGATGCAGAAATTGAGTGTCCTCGACGAATACCAGAAGTTGATAGCGAGCGCCTCATATACGTGGAAGCCGATAGCTGAGACTGCTTCTGTGTCTATTCCTGCCCAGTTCCAGGGCTACCCACGCGGATCGGATACTGGGAGAGTCACGGAGTCTGGCACGCGGGAAGCGCTGGACGAGTTGCGTCTTCAGAACGAGCGACTCAAGTCCTTAGCCGCGCAAGAGCGGCGTTCTGCGGCACGCATGTCCCAGAAGTACGATCAGTTGCTCATGGAGCACAGTGCTTTGCGAGAAACGATGGACAAGTTGGTGCAATTGCTTAAGGAACGCGCTGAAGCGAATGATGCCCTGCAGGCGACACTGCTCCACCACGAGGAGGGGCGGCTGCGCATGTTCGAGTCGCACGAGGGCATAGTGATGGACGTCGACGACGATTGCGCTGTCGTCACGTATTCCATCGACGACGAATACGTCGATCAAACATACCGGCGGGAGCAGTTCGTGGACGGTACGCTGCCGAAAAAGGGGGAGCGGCTCGCATTATTTGTCCACGTTGCGGAGGTTCTGAAGCGGCGAGAAGATGAACCGACCTCGGGAGCGGCTACGGATGAGCAGCCAAGACACCGCAAGCGGGCCATCCGGCCCCCACGCGAATTCTGACATTTCCATTGAGATGTATCTTCTGGCCTGTGGTCACGGCGATACAATCTTCCTACGGCTTCCTGAGGATCGTTGGGTCCTGATCGACTGCCACCTGCGTGATCGCAAGATCCGCCAGCGATTTTTCGACTTCGTTCGAAGGAACAAGATCGGCCGGCTCGATTTCATTTTTCAGACGCATCCGGACTTCGACCATTTCTGTGGGATGGTTCACGTGTTGAACCACTTCACCCGCGATGGGCGCTCCATCGGCTATTGGTGCGACGGAGGACTCAACGCGCGACAAGTGCGCGACCTGATTGCGAGCGACGAACACAGCGAGAAGGAGTACGCCAAACTCCATGATCGCTTAGACGAACTGTCGGACAGCGGGTTGATCCAGACCGTCAGCGTAAACGACTGGACCGAGCCCATGTCGCCGCGCGGTTACTCGACCAAGATAGACCTCTTTGTGGTTGCCCCCTCATCCGCACTCCTCCGGAAGACGGTACGGGCCGACATCGCAAGGCTCGGAAAGAAGGCACACTCGCAGTTCGAGAGTAACGCGCTGTCGCTGGTACTGGTCTTGTCGGTTGCGGTCGGCTCGTCGAACTGCAACGTCCTTCTCTGTGCAGACACTACGAGTGATGGGGCGATAGATGCTCTCCGGCAGTGGAAAGAGCGCGCCGGGAAATGCGGTCGGGAGAAGGGTTTCGATGCTGTCAAGGTGCCACATCACGGCTCGATCCGGTCGCACGCCGATCAACTGTGTACGGCAAGACGCCGTGGGCAGGACGTACGCGTAGCGGCGATTTCGGCAGGCACCCGCGCCGCGCTGCCGGATCGAGAAGTGATCCGGATGTACCGTGAAGAAGGATGGGTCGTTCTCGTCACGACGACTCGTACGCGCAAAGCCACCTCGAATCGGCTTATGGATATCGTGGACAGGTCTGGTCCGCCCGATTGCGCCATCACGCAGCAGAACGTGATGATCTCCTGGAATCCAAAGGATGGCCTCGTCTGGGAACCGGACAGCGCACAGGTTGACGCAGAGAGCTTGACTCTCTACGAGACCAAAGCGTGAGTATGCGAAGAGGCCAATCCCCGTAAACGGTTGCATAGGGCGACTATTCGTCAATGGCCTCCCGCTCCGGGTCAGCGTAGACAGAGTTCTGCTCGCCGTGCATCGGTTGTGCGAGGCCACTCAACTATTCATTCGCTTGTGGAATTCGTACGAGACATCTCTGAACTGCGGCAACATCCCGACCGACGTCACCTCGACGGATGGATCCACCGGCCACCCGCTATTCGCCCTCCGCCCCTTCGCCCTGGGCGGTGCGGGCGATGATCTCGTCCTGCAACGCGCGCCCGAGGTCGCAGAAGTAGTCGCTGTAGCCGGCCACGCGCACGATGAGGTGGCGGTACTGCTCGGGGTGCCGCTGGGCGTCGCGCAGGGTTTCGGCGTCGACCACGTTGAATTGCACGTGGTGCCCGTCCATGCGAAAATACGTGCGCACAAGCTGTCCGAGCTTCGTCAGCCCCTCCTCGCCCGCCACGACGCTGGGCAGGAACTTCATGTTCAACAGCGTTCCGCCGGTGCGAAGCTGGTCCATTTTCGCCGCCGACTTCACCACGGCGGTCGGGCCGCGGCGGTCGGCGCCCTGGACGGGCGAAATGCCCTCGGAGGTCGGTTTGCCGGCCTCGCGCCCGTCCGGCGTGGCCCCGAGCACCGAGCCGAAGTAGATGTGGCAGGTGGTCGGCAGCATGTCGACGTGGTACACCCCGCCGCGGGTATTGGGCCGCCCGTCGATCACATCGAGGAGCATGTCGAATACCCGGCACATGATGGCGTCGGCCGCGTCGTCGTCGTTGCCGTACCGGGGCGTCTCGCCGGCCAGGCGCGCGCGCAGGGCGGGGTCCGAGGTGAAATCGTCGGCCAGGGCGTCGAGCAGGTCGGCCATCGAAAGCGCATCCCCGTCGTATACGTGCGTGCGGACGGCCGAAAGGCTGTCGGTGATGGTGCCGATGCCCACGCACTGGATGTAACTGGTGTTGTACCGCGCCCCGCCGGCGTTGTAGTCCTTGCCGTTGCGAATACAGTCGTCGATGAGCACCGAGAGGAACACGGCGGGCATACGGGCGGCGTACATCTGCTCGATGAACTGGTTGCCGGCCACCTTGATGTCGACGAAGTGCCGCAACTGCCGCTGGAACGCCACGAGCAACTCGTCGAACGAGCGCAGCGCGCGGGGGTCGCCCGTGGCGGCGCCGATGCGCTTGCCGGTGCGGGGGTCGAGGCCGTTGTGGAGCGTGATTTCGAGGATTTTCGGCAGGTTGAGGTAGCCGGTGAGGATGTAGGCCTCCTTGCCGAAGGCGCCCGTCTCGACGCAGCCGCTGGTGCCCCCTTCCCGCGCGTCCTCGATCCGCTTCCCGCTGCGCAGCATCTGCTCGACCACGCCGTCGGCGTTGAACACGGACGGGTATCCGTAGCCCTTGCGGATGACGCGGCAGGCGGCCTTGAGGAACCGGTCGGGGTTCTTGCGACTGAGCTGGATGTTCCCCTGCGGCTGCAGCAGGTGGATTGCGTCCATCACCTCGAGCATCATGTACGACAGCGCGTTCACGCCGTCGCTCCCGTCGGGCAGGATGCCGCCGAGGTTGATATTCGTGAAGTCGTTGTACGTGCCGCTTTCCTCGGCGGTCACCCCGACCTTCGGCGGCGCGGGATGATTATTGAACTTGATCCAGAAGCACTGGAGCAGCTCGCGGGCCTCCTCCTCGGTCAGTTCGCCCGCGGCCACGTCGCGGCGGTAAAACGGGTAGAAGTAGCGGTCGAGGTGGCCCGGGTTCATCGCGTCCCAGCCGTTCAACTCGGTGATGGTGCCCAGGTGCATGAACCAGTACATCTGCAGCGCCTCGCGGAAGGTGCGGGGCGCGTAGGCGGGCACCTGGCGGCAGGTGGCGGCGATGCGCTCGAGTTCCTTCCGCCGCTCGGGGCGGGTTTCCTCGGCGGCGCGGGCTTCGGCTAACTCGGCGTGCCGTTCGGCGAAGCGGATCACCGCGTCGCAGGCGATGTGCATCGCCTCAAGCTCCTCGCGTTTGGCCGTCGCCTCGGGGTCGTGGAGGAAGTCGAGCCGGTCGAGCGCCTCGCGAATGTCGGCCTGGAACTCGCGCAGGCCGCGCTCATAGAACTTGCCGTCGAGGGTGGTGTGCCCCGGCGCCCGCTGCTCCATGAACTCGGTGAAGATTCCCGCCTCGTAGGCGTCCTTCCACGCGTCGGGCAGCCCTTGGAAGATGCGCTCCCGCATGGTGCGCCCGCGCCAGAAGGGAATAATCTCCCGCTCGTACAGTTCGATGTCGGCGTCGGTCACCAGGTACGGGGTCTTCTCGCGCGTGCTCAGAATGCGCAGGTCGTCGGCCGAGTGGCAGGTGAGTTCCGGATACGTGGAAACGGCCTTCGGCCGCGGGCCGCGCTCGCCGACAATCAGCTCGTCGTCGCCAAGGTAAAGCGTCTGGTGTTCGCAAAGCCAGGCGAACGCCCGGGCCCGCATGACCGGCACAGAATACCGGCCGATGTTCTCACGATAGAACTCGGTGATCCACTTGGCCCGCTCCGCGGAAAGGGTGACGGGCGTCTCGTAGCTCTTCTGCCGAAGCCGTTGTACGCGTTCGTTCATGGCACGACTACCACTGCTGAGGATGTGAGGATGCTCCGAATTTCCCGGAGGCGGTCTTCCGAGGGTTCCGGGGTGTCGGGCAGGGGAATGCGAAGGCCGAACCGCCGATACTTGTCCATCGCGGCCCGGTGGTAGGGCAGCAGGCGCAGCGGCGGCTGGCGGGGAAGCGCCTCGACCAGGGCGACGAGCTGCCGGAGGTTCGCGTCGGTGTCGGTAATGCCCGGCACGACGGGCATCCGAAGCTCGATGCTCACCTCGGTCTCGCACAGCGCCGCCAGGTTGGCGTGGATCGGCTCGTTGTCCACACCGGTCAGCTCGGCGTGCCGGCGGGGGTCGATCACCTTCAGGTCATAGAGGAACAAGTCGGTCCGCCGCGCGATTTCCAGCAGCGTCTGCCGAGGGGCGTAACCGCACGTGTCGACAGCCCGGTGGATCGCGTGCCGCCCGCAATGGTCGAGCACGGCGGCCAGGAACTCCGGCTGCGCCAGCGGCTCCCCTCCAGAGAAGGTGACACCCCCGCCCGATTCGTCGTAAAAGGGCACGTCGCGTTCGATCTCCGCCATCATTTCTTCCACGCCAACCCTCCGGCCAACTGGCCTGGTCCCATCCGTCTGGTCGCCCTTCTCGAGAACCGTCCCCTGGCTTTCCGGATTGTGGCACCAGCGGCAGGCCAGCGGGCAACCTTGCAGGAACACGGTGGTCCGTATCCCCGGCCCATCGTGGACGGCGTAGCGCTTGATGTCGAAAAGCATGCCTTCGGTCATGACACCATGATGCTACACGACCGCATTTTTGTCCAGGGGGCGTCGGCTGCCTGCGCGGCCCCCCTGCGCCGAAAGGATGACCCCAATTGAAGGACCTGCTGCCGCACCGTCCGGGCGTTCAGGCATCGGCCGCAACGGCGGAAACGGTGAGCTCGAGCGACGCGCTCAGCACGTGCGGGGACGGCGGGCGCGGCGCAGGACGGCGCAAACCGCTTTTTCTGCGCGAGGTCCAGGGCCATGTAAGAAGGGCCATTCCGTTTCCACGTGCCGACGGCGCATCCTGCGATACCACACGCTCGCCGGCCGTGGTCGGGTATGGTACAATACCGCCATGCAGGTCATTTCGCTTCAATCCGGCAGCAACGGCAATTGCATCTACGTCGAGGCGTGTGGGGTACGGCTGCTGTTCGACGCCGGCATCAGCGGCATTCAGGTCGAGCGGCGCCTGGCCGGGTGCGGCCGGGATCCGCGGAAGGCCGACGCCGTGCTGATTTCGCACGAGCACAGCGACCACTGCCGGAACATGGGCGTGTTGCACCGCAAGTTCGGCCTGCCGGTGTACGTCACGGCGAAGACCTACCGGGCCGCGAGGCGGCGCGGTTTGGGCGACATCGGCGATTTGCGCCACTTCCGCTCGGGCGAGACCCTCCGGCTGGGAAACGTGCAGGTGGAAACCGTGCCCACGCCGCACGACGGCGTCGATGGGGCCATGTTCATCGTCGACGACGGCCGGTGCCGGCTGGGTATCCTGACCGACCTGGGGCACGTGTTTTCCGGCCTGGAGGCGGTCATCGGCTCGCTCGACGCCGTATTGCTGGAGAGCAACTACGACCCCGAAATGCTGGCCGAGGGGGCCTACCCCGACTGGCTGAAAGAGCGGGTGGCCGGCCCGGGCGGGCACCTGTCGAACTTCGAGGCCGCGGAATTGGTGCTGGCGGCGGGCCGGCGCCTGAAGTGGGTGTGCTTGGCGCATCTTTCCCAGGACAACAATACGCCGAAACGGGCGCTGGCCACCCACCGGCGGATTCTCGGCGGCCGGCTGCCGCTGCTGGTGGCTACCCGATACGAAGCGTCCGATGTGTTGGAGGTGTGATCGGCGCTACCCGGCGCACATGATACTCCCGTGGACCAGGGCCCCGTCCAAGAGGAGTGCGGAGGCGTGGTCGCCTGCCTCCGAGGTGGCCCGGTATTCCTCGCCCTCGCCCACCGCTTCGGCGGGTTCCCAGGACAGGTCGGCCAAGCGGTTGAGAACGCGCTCCACGTCGGCGGCCTCGGCCTGCTTCTCTTCCACCGGGTCCTCCAAAGTGTCGAGCACGGCGCCCGAGAGGAGCCGAGCCCACACCTTCCGGCACGTGGCGGCTTTGTCGAACAGGTCGCACGAGACGACCTTGCCTCCGACGGCCACGGCGGCTCCCACGGCCCCCTCAACGTAGGGGAGCCCCTCCTGCATCTCCTTCACCCGGGCACTGTGGGCGACGAACGTGTCGGACATCGCACTGGTGCCGGACGCCGTCCCCAAGGCCGCCTGCTGCCGTTCCACTTCTTCCCAGACCTCGCCCTGGTCGGCGCGGTGGCCGCGCCTGGCCTTGACTGACTCGGTGACCGACGCCTTCATGAGGTATCGCAGCTTCGAGGGCGAATGGCTTCCGCTGGAGCCGAACGCCCGGCTCGTATAGCCCCACCGGCCCTGCTCGACGCAGGACACGGGGATACGGGTCTTGGCGCGGGCGGCCACGAGCACGCTGGTGTTCAGAATGCGGTTTTGTTTGGCGCCGATCAGTTCCTCGCCTTCCAGAAACAGGACCCGAAGGTCGCCCTTGTTCTCGACCGAGAGGTCGGGCACGGAACCGGCCTCCGAGACCTCCTCGACCAGGACCGAGCCCTGGCCGATGGCTTCGTCGGACAGCGCATAGTCGGCGCCGCCGCCGGGGTCGGCAAATAGGGGGAACACGGTCAGCCCCGTGCAGCGAAGGGGCTCGCCAATCCGGATTTCGGGAAAAGTGACTGCCATGGCCGGCTCCTTGATGATGGACCTTCCAAAGTACAAAACACGGGGTCAGTATAGCGGAATCGCCGGGGCTTGTCATCCGGGGGCACCGGCGGAGGGGGCACCGGCGGAGGTTCGGTGCGCGGCCTCCCGGCGGGCGGTACCCGGCGGAGGCTGCTCGCCGGCCGGCCCGGCGTGCTCGCGGGGGG
>SKJM01000551.1 GCA_007122045.1 Planctomycetales bacterium
TATCGTCGTTGTGGAAGTAGATCGTGTCGCCGTACTTCCCGTGGTTCTCTATGCCCGTGCCCACGCAGCACCACATGGAATCGAAGGGCGTGCTGTAAATCTTGAAGTGCCCCGGCTTGAGGGAGTAGAAGTAGGTAACGTCGCCGCTGTCGGGATCCTGGGAACCGAGGATCTGGTTGTACAGCGCGCGCTCGTAGTAATCCATGTACGCGGCATCGGGCTCCCATCCGAACAGGTGGCGGGTGAGCTTCAGGAGATTGTAGACACTGCAGGTTTCGGAAGTGTTCCAGGCCAGGTGGGAGGCCTCTTCGCCTGCCGCGAAGAACCGCTCGCGCAGGTCCACGCCCCCCGGCGCGAAGTCGCGGCGGTTGATGGCCCGGTCCCAGAAGAAGCGGGCGATGGTCGCATCGCGCGGCTGGCCGGACAGCTCGTACAGCCGGGCCGAACCGATGATCTTCGGAACCTGTGTGTTGACGTGCCTGCCGGTCAACTCGTCCCTTTGCTCGGCCAGAGGATCGGTAATGAACTTGTGTTCGAAGCGGTTCGCCAGGAGCAGGTAATCATTGTTCCCGGTCAGGGCGTACAGGTTGGCCAGGGCTTCGTTCATGCCGCCGAATTCGCAGCGGAGCATGTCCTGAAACTGCGCCTCATCCAGATTATCGGTCACCCGCTTCGCCCAGTCCGCCAAGTTCTCGACGACCTCGAGGGCCTGCCGGTTGTCCGCATGAAGGTAGGCGTCGATAAGCCCCGCAAACGTCTTGTGCATAACATACCACGGCACGTATCCGCCCCCCACGCCCCACTTGTGCGCTGCGAGATCCCCTGCCGCGATCCGCTCCCACACCTCCGTGCGCACGGGTCCGGTGTAGCCGTCGCCGTGGGCCTCTTGCGCCCTGGCGATCTCGCTGACCATGTAGTCAAGTCTCTCCTTGAAAACATGGTCGCTCGTGCTGGCATACATCAGCGCAAGGGCACTCAGATAGTGCCCGGATGTCTGGCCCACGAGATCCCTCTGGGCCCAGCCACCGTAGCGTTCGCCCTTGACGGGCAGACCCGCACGCTCATGATACGGCCAAAGCAGCCGATCCGGGTCCAGCTTGAGCAGGTACGCTTTGTTGATCTCCATGGCGTCCTTGAACGGTCCGTCCAGCAAACGAACCTGGCTCAAGGCGAACGGCTGTGCCTTGATCGGGATCCCCGGTTCGACGGCGTCCGCCCGCAAACAGTTGCCCAAGACGGCCGCAAGCAAAATGATCAGCGTTAATCTGGTTCTCATCGCAGGAGTCTCCTCAGCCGTTTGTCGGGGTGGCTCTTCCGTTTCCAGGTGCAAACTCCGGGAAAAACGGTAATCGCCACGGTTTCGTTTCGAGCGACTTCTGCAATTGCACGGCACGCCCGGTTCGCCGCTGCCGACAGGCCGACTGCCAGCATAACTCCGACCGTAACACAAAGCGGCGCGATTGTCAAACGCCGCACGCAATTTTCGGGCGTCGCGTTTGGCACTGCCCAATGGGGCAACTCAACGCGGCCTCGCCGCCTCACGCAACGCTTTACCCGGATTGTACTCGAGCCGGACAGCAGCCGTCGAGCGAATTCCGTATTTTGTTGTGCTCGAACCGCTGAACCACAATATGCCGGCGTTCATCTCCCCCGCATATCCGTCCGGGGTGGCGGGGCCGAAATCGATCCGGTCCGCATTCTGCCAGAGGGCGGTATTGCGGTAGGCCTTGTCATGCACCCAGTCGATACGCACCAGGAACGCGGCCTGCCGGTCATGGATGAACGAAAGCCCGTTCAGTACATCCGCATAGTGTTCGCCGATCAGAATCTCCGGTGTCATGTCTCCGACCTTTTTACGGGTTCAGACTCTAATCCCCTTCGATTGCCGGCGCGAGGACGAGGCGCATGCCGACGATGGCGTAGAAGTCGACATCCGGCGGTACGGCATAGCGCGAGGCGGAGCGCAGGAAGGCCGGCGCCATCTGCTCGTCCTCCAGGTAGAAGCTGCCGCCGCGCACGACCTTTTCCGTGCCTTCGGCGGGGCCCGTCGGGTCCACCCGCGGCGTTTTGCTCGTTTCGTAGGGCGCGTACCAGTCGTGGCACCATTCGTACACGTTGCCGTGCATGTCGTACAATCCCCATGCGTTCGGCAGACGGCCCTCGCCGACCTTGCTGGTGAAGCTCACCCACCAGTTGGCGCCGCCGAAGAAGGCGAATTTCCTGAGATCCTCGATGTCGCTGGAATCGATGTCCACGTTGTACGGCCCCTCCGTGCCCGCCCGGCAGGCATATTCCCATTCCGCCTCGGTCGGCAGGCGATAGACGTACCCCTCGGGCAGCCGTCCGGCCTTGCGCTCGATCTCCGTGACCTTTCGGCAGAACGCGTTCGCCCGCTCCCAGGTGATACATTCCATCGGGTTCAGATCGGTCAACGGGCCTCCGTAGGCGGCGTCCCCGAAGATGATCCTGCCGGCTCCGGGCCTGCCGGGACGCTCGCGGAAATGAAAGGCCGCGCCGTCATGCAACGGGCCGCGCTTGTACTGCCACGCCTCGTAGTCGTAGTCCTTCGGCATCATCAGCTTGTAGAACTGACGCTGTGTGACCGGGTACACGCCCATGTAGAACGGCTTCGAGATGGTGACTTCGTGCCGGACCTCATCGGCCCGCCGGTGCGCTTCGTCTTCCGGGCTGCCCATCATGAAGGTGCCGGCCGGTATGCGCTTCATCTCAAGTTCGATGCCGGGCACGGTCCAGTGGTCGGCTTCGAGTTTCTTCAGTGTGGCCGCGTCATTGGCCGCGTGTGCGGTGTGAGCCGCGAGCAGCGCGAGCGTCGCGAGCATCGTTGCATGTGCTTTCATTGTCTTGTCCTTTCGTTGTTGGTCGAACTATCAGATCTGAACACTGATCACTTGGCCCCCGCCGGATTCTCCTTCATCACCGGGCCGCGGACACGCGCCAGCCACTTCAGCATTAGCGGCATGTCGGCGATGCTGCCATCGATTTCCTCCCTCATGCGCCAGTCCCAATCCACGCGGGTATGCCAGCCCTCCTTATCGCCGTAGACGGCTTTGACCAGGGCTTCCAGGAACTGCGTATCTTCCCGCATCTCGCCGCCGCCGACCACGTCCCTTGCGTAGGTCGAGAAGTGGTGGTTGTAGGCGGTGTTGTAGTAGCCGCGGAAACCCTGCTGGTTGAAGCTGTAGAGCCAGCGTTCGGGGGCGTAGGGTTTCCACGCGATCTCTTCCGCCTCCTTGACCGCGCCCTTGGCCTCGGCAACCTTGCGGGACAGGTCGGCCGCGCCCCTGGAGACGTATATCTGGCGCTTGTCCCGGAGTGTTCGAGCGATCTCACTGTGTTCCCGCTCCGCATTCCGTAATTCGCGATGCAGGGGATTCGATGCTCCGAGTTCCCCGCGCACGGTCTCCTGTCTTGCGCGAATGTCCGCGTCCAGGTCGCCCCGCAGCCGGTTCGCCTCGGCATGTTCGGGGTCGGCATTGCGCTCGGCGTCGAAGTTTCTGCGCAGCTCCTGGGCGAGTTCGTTGAGCTTGTGGTTCAGCTCATCGTACGCCCGTGCCGTTTCGCTCTCCTCGCGGAGGTCGGCGCGCAGGGCGGCTTCCCGCTCGTTGATCGGCCGGTTCAGTTCGTTCCGGGCGCGCTCGGAACGGGTGTGCGGGCCATCGCCCGAGCGGAATCCGTTCCACTGATCGCCCCATTGGCGACGAAGCTGACCCTCTTCTTCCGCGGCCTTATCGCGCTGTTCGCGGCTGAGATTGTCATCGTGCCGGCGTTTGCGCGCCGCATCGGCTTGCGCGATCAGCTCGGCGATATCGGCCCGCGCATCGAACTCCGCCCGGAGCGCCTGCTCACGCTCGCGGCGGTCGGACTCATGCTCGTTGCGCTGCGTGTACAGCTCCTGTAGCTCTGCATCGGCCTGGAAGGCTTCTTGCTCGAGCCGTTGCACCTCTGCTCGCTGCTCGTTCACATCCTTACGCAGCGCCTCGATCTCGGCGCGCTTCGCGGCGTTGGCGGGGCGCTCGTCGAACACCTTTCTGAAGGCCTGTTCGGCGGTTTGCCGCCTCTGTTCGGCTTCATTCCGCCGCTCGGTGAGCGCGGTGAGTTCGGGGTCCGCTTCGAAGGCTTCCCGCTCCACGGTTCTGACCTGGTTTCGCAACGCGTTCCGCTGCTGTTCCGTCGCTGTCACCTCGGCCTCCAGCGCGGCGTTCTCGGGGATTTCCACGAAGGCGGCTTCCAGTTCGCTCTGGCGTGTCTTGAGGACCTCCTCCGCGGCCGCCAGGTCTGCCGTGGCCTTGACGTATTCGGGGCAGCGTTCCATGATCTCCTGCTGCCGTGCCTTGGAGCGCTTCTCCATCTCGAGGTAGGGGGCCATCAGTTCCCTGCTCAGGGCGTTCGCCCTGTCGCTCAAAGCCTTGAGGTCGCCGTATATTTCGGTCAGGCGGGCGACATAGCTCTCGGTCGGCCGTACGGGCGAGTCGAGCGTCGGCTCGGGCAGCGCCGCGTAGTCCGCATGCACCGTGCGATAGATCACCACGTGGCCGATCACGCCATGGAAGCCGTTCTTCCCGTCGCGCCCGGCGGCCAGGCGGTTGCGTTTCACGCCCCCGCCCGGAAACACCTCGCAGGGCCGGAACGGCGTGGCCTGCTCCGCGGCCTTGTTGCCGTTCACCCACAGCACGGCCTTTTTGCCGTCAATCTCCACGCGTACGTTGGCCCATTGGCCAACCGGCAGCGTGTTTTTGCCGGCGATCTCGACGACCGTTTTGCCGCCGACCGTGGCGATCAATTCGGGGCTCCCGTCGCGCGCGGTTTTCAGGACCAGGCGATCGTCGGGCGAGCCGCCGAAGTCGAAGATCGTCTGTGCGCCCCTTTTCTCCGGCTTGAGGGCGATATCGACCGTGATCTGGCCGAGATCGGCCGCCCGCGGGCAGAGCTCGGCAGACTGGTTCGCGCCGTCAAAGCGGAAGCCCATGTGTTCGCCGTCGGTCACGAACGCCGGCCTGCCGTAAAGGTAGCCGTTGAGGACGGGGGTCAGGTCCGCGGCGTAGCCCCTGCTGGCGCTGAGCGGGTATCGGTATCCGTCTTCCAGGATCGCGTTGTCCTCGCGAATCATCGCGTAATTCGCCCACAATCCGAACTCGTGAAGGGTGTCTTCGCCCGGCCGTCGGGGTACGACGGGGGCCTCTTCTTCGCCTGTGAGCATCTGCCAGACGCGCGCGTAACCGCCGGCCTTCGCCTTGTCGGTCACCACGCCCTGGCCGCTGACCCGGGCGTGCCCCGAGACCACCGCATCGCCGCTGACGATCGCGAAGTCTTCGACGATCGCGCTGTCCAGCACGCGTGCTCGGTCCAGCACCATGGCGTTGGGGCCCACGTAGGCCATCGGCGCCACCGTGGCCGTCGCCTGGACCCAGCCGCCGCCGTTGGGATGGCGCGCGCCCTGTTGCATCCGGTCCAGCTCCGCCTGCACCTGGTGGCGCAGGTTCTGCTGGTAGAACGCGTGCCATTCGGAATTCGCGGGTTCGCCTTCGGCGGCGTCCAGCTCTTGCCGCAAGGCTTCCAGCTTTGCCGACAACCGGCGGCCGGCGGGCGTATCGTGCGCGGCAGGGACGGGATGGGTCGCTTTGTACACGAAGCTCACGTCATCGTAATCGGCGCGGCTCTCGCGCGGCGTCCCCGGACGCGCGCCCTTCAATTGGACCGACCAGGGATAACGAAACGCGTGCCTGCCGCTGTACAGGCGGGTTCTCACGTTGCTGTCTCCCACGTACAGCGCCGTCGGTGTCGCGGCCACGGTCAACCAATGCGAGAGATCGCCGGGCTGCAGTTTGAACGTCATCTCGCCTTTGTTCCACATGGGCGAGTAGCGGCGCGTCCCGTCGGCGGCGACGGCGATGACGCACGCCCGCCAGTCGCTGTAGCGCTCGGGATCGTGCAGGCCGCGGAAATCGACGACGAGTTCGTCCGCGCCGGGGTCGGTCACCAGCCGGACGATGTTGACGCCGAACGGCTCCGGCGCTTCCTCGAGCGGGATGCGGTAGATTCGCCGCTCCGCATCGACCGTCTCCATCCAGTTGCGCGCCGGGGCGAAATAGTGGCGGCGGTAGACATCCTCGATCTCGGTGTCGAAGGTGGCCAGGCGGGCACCGTATTCGCCAACGGTGTCTCCCAGTCCGCGAATGCCGTTCTTGAACATCCCGCGTTGTTCGCCGACGCGTGCCATGGCCTGGAGAACGCTCCACTCTTCTGCTCCATATGGCAGAACCATGAAAAAGCCGTAACCCCAGTTCGGATCCTCACCGACCATATTGTAGAAGACCGTGAATCCATAACCGCTTTCACCATTGAATACATTGCGCCAGGGGCGACGTACGTGGTGGTTGCCCTTCATTTCGCCCGGATCGGCCAACGTCTGGTGCGTATCAGCCTGGGCTTCGCCGCCGCCCATTCGGAGTCCGTTAGCCCGGCCGCCGTGTCCCCACTCGTGGAACAACGCGCTGGCCCATGGCCCGCCGCCGGCGCCCCTGATGCCGCAGCCGCCGTAGCCGCCGCCCGCGAAGCCGGGGATTACCTGGAAACCGTCCCGCTTCGTGCCGGGCACCTCGATCCAGTACTTGTATTGCCGGCCTCTACGATCCCAGTGGGGCATCAGGCGTCCGGCGTATTCGTTCAGCGCCCACCAGTACTCGGCGCACTTCACCGAGCCGTCCCGGTACCACTGCGCCTTGGCCGGATCCTTCTCATTGACCCACGGGTCGCCATCGCTTCCCGCCTGGCTGCCCGAGAGCCAGATAAAATGCTTGCTCTCCACCTGCATGGTACCCGGTTCGCCCGGCTTGGCGTTGTTCGGATACTTGATGTCCATCGACGGAGGCTTCACCCGCGGGGTCTGGTCCAGGCCGGCCTTGATGCGATCCATCTCCTTTACGTACAGGTCCATGATGAACTGCTTGTCTGCTTCGCTGAAACTGCCGCTGACGAAACACCGCTTGCGGCCGTCGGCCAGGCGCAGCACCACCGCTGGCTCACGCGGACCGCCGTCGCGGCCGCCCCACTTGCTGGTCATGGTGTTGCCGATGCCGCGGAAGCCGATCAGATGCGCTTCAAACTGCCGCGGGGCCTGAACCGCCCGGAGCGGGAAATCGTTGGGAACGTCCGTTCGTTGCGCGAGAATCCTGCCGCGCTTGCCGTCGAGTCCTGACAGGTAGGCACCGTCGATGATCTCGATCTGATCGATCCCCGGCCCCTTCCAGCCGACCGATACGTGATCGTTCCCCAAAAGCTCTTCATGAAGCACCTCGATGTAGTAGCGCTTGCCCTGCTCCAGCGGGATACTGGCCGAGGTCTGCGACGGGAACTTGTCCCACTGTCTGTGCCCGACCCAGGTTTCGTTCCCGGCGATCCGCTTCCGGTTCTCCGGCTGGTCGTCCAAACTAAGGTACAGCGCGCCCTTGTCATCGGCGGCAAACACGAACGTGTAGTCGCCCGTGGCCGGCGGATAGAGATACCCGCTGATGCGTCGGAAGTAGCGAACGCCGACGTTCTGCGGCGCCTCGAGCGTTTCCAGGACTTCCTCGACCGGTTTACCGATGGCCGGTGCATCTACGGAATCGAATGGCCCCGGACGCAGCGTCCAGGTCCTTAGTGGCATGCCCTCCCTGACCTCGATGATGTCCACGCCCTTGCGCGGCCACCAATCCACCTCGCGCCGCTGGTAGGCCAGCGGATCATCCTTGCCCGCCTGCTTTACCTGATAGAGTTCGACGTCCGGTCGCAGGTTCGGTCCCGGATACTGGACGTTGCGAAAGTAGTCGTAGGCCTCCTGCGCGAACGATTCGCCGGCAAGGAAGACGGCCGACGAAAGGCCGAGAACTACGATGTAGAATGCTGATCTTTTCACGATGGTTACTCCCGTTACTTCGTTATTTCTAAGTGCAAACACCGGGGAAAACGGCAAGCGCCACGGTCTTGTTCCGAGCGACTTGCAGCGTATGCACGGCGCGCCCGGTTTGCCGTCGCCAGCAGCGCGACTGCTAACCCAGCGCGTCGTTTACAAGTTTCATGGGTAGGGCGAGCCTCACCCCCCCCCGGCGTGGTGCAAAGCTTCCGCCGGTATGCGCTGCCAGCCGCCCGAGGGGCCGTACCAGAGGACTTCAAGCACTTCATGGCCAGCGTGTTCAAAGTACTCGACCCGGATCGGGTAGTAGCCCGGCGTGAGCGTGAGCGTCAGTCCCTGCTTCGTGGTCGCGGCATGGATGCCATCGTGATCGACGACTTCCCGGTCGCCGATCCACAATTTGGAGCCGTCGTCGGACGTCAGCGCGAACGTGTACTCCCCGGGCTCGGCGATCTTCAGGTAGCCCGTGAAAACGAGTCCGAAGTGGTCGTCCCGCCCCTGGGGTCCCAAATCGATACGGGGCGACACACCCTCTTTGACCGGCGTAAGAGCGCTGAAGTCCGGCAGTCTGTTCCAATTGCCTTCGTAGTACTTGTACGCCACACCCGCGGACAACGAATCCGCGGAGACTTCCGCGGGCTTCATTTCGATGCGCGGGCGCGCCTTCCATTCTTCACTCGTCATCGTCTTCCAGTAGACCGTATAGCGCTGGTGGTGAAGGTTCCAGAGGGGAATGAGCGAAACGTCCTCCGGTTTGCCGACGCCCGACGTGCGGAACGTCAGCGGGGCACCTTCAACCGGTTTGACCCAGTCACCGGGTTCGTCGGAATCGACCACCAGCACTGGAACCGGCGGTGTCATATCGCCGGAGTGGGCTGCTTGGTTGGAGAAGCGGAGGCTGTCGGGCATCCCTTCGCGGCCCAACTCACCCGCCAGCACCGCCGGGCCGTACATGACGACCACGCGCGACTCGTCGTCGCGGGCGCGGCGGAGGTGCAACCCCATGGGCAACTGGACCCGGATCGTATCGCCGTCCTTCCACGTGCGCGAGAGTGTCAAGTAGCTTTGCGGCTTGGCGTCGACGGTCTGCTTCTCGCCGTTAATGGTCACCTGGGGCGCCTGCGTTACCCAATAGGGAACGCGCACCTTGACGTTGAACGTCTGCGGTTGCTTGGCGGACACGGTGAAGGTGGTGGTGTCCGTTTCCGGAAACGCGGTTTCCTGCCGGATGGTCGCCCCTTTCTCTTTCCACTGAAGCTCAGACGGAATAAAGAGATTCACCCACAGGGTATCGTCGTTGTGGAAGTAGATCGTGTCGCCGTACTTCCCGTGGTTCTCTATGCCCGTACCCACGCAGCACCACATGGAATCGAAGGGCGTGCTGTAAATCTTGAAGTGCCCCGGCTTGAGGGAGTAGAAGTAGGTAACGTCGCCGCTGTCGGGATCCTGGGAACCGAGGA
>SKJM01000833.1 GCA_007122045.1 Planctomycetales bacterium
TCGAGGAATTCCCGAACGTCGCGACGCGTGACGTTGGCGACGCTCTTGATCTCCTTTTCCATCCAGAGGTGCTCCGGATACCGCAGCTTCAGCAATTCGTCCTGGTCGGCGTCTTCCTTGCGGATGGCGTTGATGACCAGGCGGCCGCCGGGCCGCAGGTAACGCAGGGCCGCGACCACCGGCTTCCACGCGGGCGTCGTGTCGATGACCGCGTCGAGCGGCTCGGGCGGGGCCTCTTCCGTATCGCCGGCCCACGCGGCGCCCAGTTGCCGAGCGAACTCGCGCTGCGCTTCGCTGCGGCTGAACACGTAGAGCCGGACCGCGGGCCAGCGATGCCGCACCAATTTCAGCACCAGGTGCCCCGAGGCGCCGAAGCCCGTCAGCCCCAGCCGGCCTTCACGGCCGACTTGGGTCAGCCGGAGCGACCGGTAGCCGATGGCGCCTGCGCACAGGAGGGGGGCCGCCTCGGCGTCCGGCAGTTCCGGGGGAATCCGATGAGCGAAGTCCGCCGGCACAGTCATGAATTCGGCATATCCGCCATCGGCGTCTCGTCCGGTCGCGCGGAAATCGGGGCATAGATTCTCGTCGCCGGCGGCGCACTGGTCGCACTGCCCGCACGCATGGTGAATCCAGGCCACTCCGACGCGATCGCCTTGGTGAAGTTCGGCGGCGCGCTCGCCCGCCCGCTCGACCCGGCCGACCACCTGGTGGCCGAGCACGACCGGCAATCGCAGCGGGGGCGTGCGGCCCTCGATTTCGTCGAGTTCCGTGTGACAGACCCCGCAGACGGTGATCCGTATGAGGATCTCGTCCGGGCGAGGCTCAGGCACCGGCAGGTCGGCCATTTCGAGTGGCTGCGCGGCGCCGGTCAAGAGGCCGGTTTGCCGCAGGAGCATGGCTCTCATCGTCTGTGCCCTCGTTTTTCCCTTTCTGCTCTTCCGTTTCCAGGTGCAACCGGCTGGGTTGGATTCCCGCCTTTAGGCGGTTTCTTCTTTCCGGCTAAAGCCGGCACTCCAACGGGGCGCGGTCCACCCTTCAGCCGGCCCCGATGTCAAACGGTTGGTCTGACCTACGCGTAGCCGCCCATCCCGAAGAACAACTGGCGCTTGAGGAAGCGGTACAGCCAGTAGTCTTCGGGAATCTCCTCGCCGGGCAGGTGGTGGCTGCTGCCCGGCCGGGAGGCGGCGATTTCGGCCAGGGCGTCCCGGCCGCTGTGGTCGGTTGCGCCGCTTTCGCGCACGAAGCGGGCCAACTCCTGGGGGTGCTCCAGGATGACGCACCCGCGCGTCCGCTCGGCAACGAACTGCTGAAAACTCCGCAGAAACCGGCTGCCGTCGATGGTGCGGAACAGGTCGCCCCGGTGGTCGGCGACGTGGTCGCAGGCGAAGCTCAGCGGCGGGCAGGGTTCGATACTGCCGCCGGGGCCGACATGGAAGCCCAGCCCCAGCGCGGCCGGGCACACCGCCTCGCCGGCGGCGTTCCAGTACGTGTCGATCAGGATGATCGGATGCCGCCGCCGAAGTTCGAGCAGCCGCCGGCGCAGGGTGAGCATCCGCGGGCGGTCGACGCGGAATTCGGGCGACGGGTCGGGTCCCATCGGCCGGAACACGTAATACCACAGGTACATCGCGCCGCGGTCGATGAAATACCGCACGTAGTCGTCGTTGGTCACCTCGTCGAGGTTACGGCCGGTTACGGTGGTGGCCACGCCGAAGAGGACCTTCGCCTGCTGCAGCCGCGTAAGTCCCTCGACGGCGGCGTCGAACGTGCCCTGTCCGCGGCGGGCGTCGTTCTCGGCGGCGAATCCGTCAATGCTGACCAGCGGCGTGACATTGCCGAACCGGCGGATGCGCTCGACGTTGGACGGGTCGAAGAACATGCCGTTGGTGATGATCTGGAAGTAGCAGTCGGGGTGTTCCTCGACGATTTCCCAAAGCTGGGGGTAGATCATCGGTTCGCCGCCCAGGAGGGTGTAGAAATACACCTTCTGCCGCTTGCCGGCCTCGATGAGGCGATGGACATCGCTGGGGGGCAGCCGTGGCGGGGTTTGGTCAGTCTGGATCCAGCAGCCGTTGCATCGGAGGTTGCAGGCGCCGGTGAGCGCGAGGAAAAGGAATGGCGGAAAAAGTTCCTCCCGCTTCAGGCGTCTGCGGTATGCGCGGATGGCGCGGTCCCCTTTCCAGGCCCACAAGTGGGCCGCCTTCCACAGCAGCCGGGGGGAGACCCCCGTCATCGTCCGGTAAACAAGTTGTGACAGCATGTTATCAGTATATCGTTTATCCGGGTTGCGGGGCATGGGAGGGCGCGCCAGCGGGTGCGCCAGCGGGACCTCAGCCCGAGATGATGTCTTTCCTGTTCTGCCCTGGTTGCCTACATGACTCACGTTTCCAGCCTGGTCGGCCATCGTCGGCAACTTCCCTCTGAACGAAGCCACTCCCCCGGCGAATTCTAGGCACACGCGAATGGGGCGAACACGAGGAAACAGCGGAAACCCTGGGCCCTTGTTGCCTCACTTCCCTCTGAACGAGGCCACTCCCCCGCGAATTCGAGGCACACGCGAATGGGGCGAACACGAGAGGAAACAGCGGAAACCTAGGGCCTTTGTTGCCTCACTTCCCTCTGAACGAAGCCACTCCCCCGCGAATTCAAGGCACACGCGAATGGGGCGAACACGAGGAAACAGCGGAAGCCCAGGGCCTTTGTTGCCTCACTTCCCTCTGTTAAGCCAATTCGCGTGCCTTGAATTCGCGGGGTGGTAGCTTGCTCAAGACCTGTGAAATCCGCCTGTGCCCTACCCCGGTCATTGACGTTGACGCTGTCCAAACCACGAAACCCCGCCGGAAATATAACATGGCACCACCCCCATGAGGCAGGGCACCATCCCAAAAACTGACCTTGACAAATCCGGGATCATTAACCAACGCCGAAAAGGGCGCATGAACCCCTTGGCTGCGTTTGCTTACGATTCCTCTTGGCGGTCCTGACGTGGCTTGTTATAGTTCGGCCCCCCGGGGGTCGAAACCGCTCCCCGGGGAAAATGCCCGTCTTCGCGCTGCCGGGTCGAGAGGCCCGGCCAACGGGCCCCGCCGCGAGACCGGTCTTGTCCTCCCCTTTCGCCCGCACGGACAGAGAAATATGCCCACGGTCGCCCATCGAGCTTGTAGGCTGAGCGCTTGGGGCCTTATCGTCGTCCTGGCGGGGGGCTGCGCGAACATCCCCCCCATGCCGTGGGATGAGCCGGACGTTGTGCCGGGGATTGTGCCGCCGGGCGAGCGGGTGGCCGAGTTGCGGAAGCTCCGCGCGGATGCCGGGCGGGCGTCGGCCGAGCACAAAGAGTTGGTGGTCGCCGGGCTGGCCGAGCAGATCGTCCAGGAAACCGACGCCTCGCTCCGCGCCGAGATCGTACGCACGCTCGCCGTCTATCCGACCGACCAGAGCAAACGGATTCTGCGGCACGCCCTCGAGGACGTCGACCGGCACGTCCGCATCGCCGCCTGCGAGGCTTGGGGGAAAATCCCCCATCCGGAAGCCGTTTCTTTGCTTGGTGAGACACTTCAAGCCGATACCGATATCGACGTGCGCCTGGCCGCCGCCAAGGCCCTGGGCCGAACCCGCGATTCCCAAGCCGCGGCGGCCCTCGCGCCGGCGCTGGCCGACGCCGACCCGGCCATGCAGTACCGGGCCACACTGTCGCTTCGGCAGGTGACGGGCAAGAACTTCGGCACCATTGCCGCCTGGCGGCAGTATCTCCACCAAGCGAACACGCCCGAAAGCCGGCCCGCCGCCGTGGCCGACCGGCCTTGGGATGCCTATTGACGCTTGGGGTGATGGGCGAATCGGAGCATCTCGGCAGGATGGCTCTTGCGTTTCTCAGTGCAGGCGGCCCGGGTTGGAGTGCCGTCTTCAGGCGGTTTCTTCTTGCCGGCTAAAGCCGGGACTCCAACGGGGCACAGGTTGCACGTAGAGACGGACGAACCGGCAGGATGGACGTTTCCATCCGTGTTTTGCCCCACCGGCGTGGCCCGGCGCCCTGTTGAATTTTCCCCGCACAAGCCGTATGATGAGGCAACCACTTCTGAATGGACACGCCTCACGCCCAGCTCACGGCGGTAAGAAGGATGAAAGCGCTTCGCTTTACGGACCGATTTCACAAGCTGTTTTCGCTGGCAGGCTCCGTGGCCGACTCGGTCGCGGCCGAGGGCATTCTGTTGCTGTTGGACGGCCCGGCCGATTGGCAGCGGCTGAAGCGGCTGAGCGCCAGCCGGAAGGTCGTGGTGGGGGGCAATATCGGCGAGAAGCCGGCCGGGGCGGCCGCGCAGGGGCTGGAGTTCGTGCACGTGGGCATGCCCGACACCCCGGTCTACGAGCGGCTGACCCAGGCGGTGCTGGAGGCGGTTGCCGACGACCTGTTCTCGCCCGGCTCGCAGGTGGTGGCCCTCTACGCCGGGTTCGATGCCGACACGATCGACTCGATCAGTGTGATCAACCTCGACGAGCACCTGAACCGGCTGACCGGCCGCGACCTGCGCCGGCTGGAAACCCGCGTGCCGCTCGACACCCTCAAAATGGTGGTCGACCTGGCCGTGGAGATCGGCCGCGAAGGGCGGGAGGGCAAGCCGGTGGGCACCCTGTTCGTGGTGGGCGATTCCCGGAAGGTGCTCGCCAGCAGCCACCCGGCCGGGTTCGACCCGGTACGCGGCTACAACCGCAAGGAGCGGAGCCTGGCGGATCCCCGGGTGCGGGAAGGCATGAAGGAGATTGCGCAGATGGACGGTGCGATCATCGTCTCGGCCGACGCCACGGTCGAGGCCGCCTGCCGGTACCTCGACTGCTCGGCGGCCGACGTTACGCTTTCGAAGGGCCTCGGGGCCCGCCACTGGGCCGCGGCGGCAGTAAGCCGGGCGACCAACGCCGTGGCGGTGACCGTCAGCCAAAGCAACGGCACGGTGCGCATCTTCCAGAACGGCGAGGTCGTCTTGCGCATCGAACCCCAACTGCGCCGCCCGATGGTCTGGAAGGAGTTCGAGTACGAGCCCCGGCCGAGCGAAACCAAGCTATAATTGCGCCGCCCCAATTGACCGGGTGATTCCGAAGCACGCCCCAAAGAGGGCGCCTCACAAGATGGTTCTGTCTCGAACAGGGTAAATGCCTATGTGCGGTATTGTCGGATATGTGGGCGGCGGCCAGGCCGCCGAGTTCCTGGTAGACGGATTGTACCGGTTGGAGTACCGCGGGTACGACAGCGCCGGCGTGGCCACCCTCGAGGAGGATGGTGTGATGCACCTAGTCAAGACGGCCGGGCGTATCGATCGCCTGCAGGCCCGGCTCGAGCACGCGCCGGCCCCCGGCGCGGTGGGCATCGGGCATACTCGATGGGCCACGCACGGCGCCGCGACCGACGCCAACGCCCACCCGCACCTCGGCGGCGACGGCGCGGTGGCCGTAGTCCACAACGGGGTGATCGAGAACCAAGCCGCGCTGCGACAGCGGCTGCTGGCCGACGGCTACCGGTTCCAGTCGGAAACCGACACCGAGGTGATCGGGCACCTGATCGACCAGTGCATCGGGCGGCTCGGGCCCGGTGCCGACGCGGCTTCCGACGGGTTCCGCAGCCTGGCGGCGGCCGTGGCCGAAGCGCTGGCCCAGCTCCAGGGTACGTTCGGCGTGGCGGTGCTGTTCCGCCGCTGGCCCGGCGTGCTCATCGCCGCGCGGCGCGGCAGCCCGCTGATTGTGGGCGTGGGACCCGGCGAGCACTTCCTCGCCAGCGACGCCTCGCCGCTGGTAGGCCGCACCGACCGCATCGTGTACCTTGGCGAGCACGAGTTGGCCGTGGTCACCCCGGACGATCTGCGCGTCGTGCATCGCGACCAGGGGCACGTGCGGCATCGGGTCGAACAACTCGCCATCGAGGCGGGCGAGGTCGAACTGGGCCGCTTCGACCATTACATGCTCAAGGAAATTTTCGAGCAGCCCGACACGATCCGCGCCGCCATGGCCGGCCGCATCGACCACGACGCGGCCACGGCGAAGTTCGGCGGGCTGAACCTGGCGCCGCACGAGCTGCGCGCGGTGGACCGGTTCCTGATGACCGCGTGCGGCACAAGCTGGCACGCGGCCATGGTGGGGGAATATCAACTGGAGGCCCTGGCCCGAATCCCCGTCGAGGTCGAATACGCCAGCGAGCTGCGCTACCGCAACCCCCCGCTGTGCGGCCACCCGCTCGTGTTCGCCATTACCCAAAGCGGCGAAACGGCCGACACGCTGGCCGCCCTGCGCGAGATGAAGCGGAAAGGCTACTGCACGCTCGGGCTGTGCAACGTGGTGGGCAGTACGATTGCGCAGGAGTCGGACGGCGGCATCTACCTGCGCGCCGGGGCAGAAATCGGGGTCGCCTCGACCAAGGCGTTCACCTCGCAGTGCACCGTGCTGGCCATGCTCGCGCTCTACTTCGGCCGGCTCCGGCACTTGAGCTTCGACGCGGGGATGCAGATCATCGAGCAGCTCGAACGGTTGCCCGAAATGGTCGCCGGGGCGCTCGAAACGAACGACGCGGTGCGGCGCATCGCCGAGAAGTATGCCGGGTGCAACAACTTCCTGTACCTGGGCCGGCAGTTCAACTTCCCCACGGCGCTGGAAGGGGCGCTGAAGATGAAGGAGATCAGCTACATCCACGCCGAGGGCTACCCGGCCGCCGAAATGAAGCACGGGCCCATCGCGCTGGTCGATGCGGACACGCCCAGCGTGTTCCTCATGCCGCAGGGGCCGGTGTACGACAAGGTGACGGCCAACCTGCAGGAGGTGAAGGCCCGGGGCGGGCCGGTGATCGCCGTAGTGGGCCGGGGCGATACCGAGGCGGCCTCCGTGGCCGACGACGTGATCGAGGTGCCCAACGTGGACGACTTCCTCCAGCCGATCGTCTCGGTTGTGCCGCTTCAGTTACTCGCCTACCACGTTGCCCTGCTGCGCGGCTGCGACGTGGACAAGCCGCGCAATTTGGCCAAAAGCGTGACCGTGGAGTGAACGGAGGGAATGAGCATGCGAACCAGCGCCGTTGCCCTGTTGCTCTTGATCGTTGTGGCCCTGGCGCTCGCGTTGGCGCATTGCGGCTCGGTCGAGACCTTTGCCGTGGTGGCCGAGGCGCCGGGCGAGGAGCCTGCAAGCCCGGTGGCCGTGGCCATTTCGCGGTTGCTGTTCGGTGGAATGACGGTCGCGCTGTGCACACTGCTGGGGTGGTTCTGCCTTCGTTGGCTACGGCGGTAGCGGGTGCCTTCGAGCACCGGCACGGCGTCGCCGGGCTCCAGCCTGGCGGCGACCGCCTCGCCCACCTTCCGGGCGCCGGCGCGGGTGTCGGGCCCGATAAACGGGATGCGCGCGCCCGCGTCGGCAAGCACTTCGACATCGAGCTTGTATCCCCGGCCGCCCCGTGAACCGTTGTACCACGCGCTTTCGGAACCGGCCCAGGGTGAGTGGCGGCGGCCACGCGGCAGCGGCTCATTCCTCGGCCAGCCGTCGGAAGTATTGCTCGATCTGCAGCTCGTATTTCGGCAGGAACTGTTCCGGGGCCAACTGGAGGAGCTGCTCTCGCTGGCGTTCGGGCAACCGGTTCCAAAGCGCTTCCATCGCCTGCATGGTTCGCCGCCGCTCGGGGCGCTCCTCGACGGTTTCGGCCTCGCCCGGCTCATCGGTGGCTTCGCGGGCCGGCGCTTGTTGCGGGTCGCCGTCGCCGCCCGTTTCATCGCCCGGTTGCGCGTCCGCCTGCTGCTCGGCGGCGGGGGGCGCTTGCCTGGCGCCCTCGGCGGAGGCCGCCGCCTGCTGGCGGGCCTCCTCGAGGAGCATCTCGAGCTGGGCGACGATTTGCTCCTGCAGGGCGGTGGTCTGCCCGTCGGCCGCCTGGCGGGCCAACCGGGTCTGTACGTCGCGCATCTGGCGGGCGATGGCCAGCAGCGGGTGCGCCCCTTCGGAAGTGGCCGCATGGCCCAACTCGCGCTCCAAGCGGCTTTCGAGCGACTCTTCCGCGGCGCCGGGCGAAGGCGGCGCCGCCTCCGGCCCCTCGCGGAACAGGTCGGCATCGACCCCGCCGCCCGGCCGCTCCGGGGAATCATCCAGCAGTTTGTCATCGAGCGAACCCGGCTCCGATGCCCGCAGCGCAAGCGGGTTGCTTGCCGTTACACACATCAAGCCAGTCAGTAGGACGGATGCTGCCAGTTTCACGTTCATGGCCGTATCTCCTCGGGGACGTTGCCCGAATCGGGGGGCTGTGCGGGGCTTGGGTCGTCTTCATCGGCCGGGGGCTTGACGACCATCCCGAGCGTCAGGTCGGCCAGGCGGCCCTGCTCCCGGGCGAGACGCTCGAGTTGACTTCGATGGGCTTCCGATGGGCGCGGCTCCTCGGCCATGGCCACGGCTAGTTCCCTCGTGCGCCGGTGCAGGTCCTGCTGGAGCAGCTTGAGCAGTTTTACCTCGGCGGCAGCAAGGGGTTCACCTGCGGGCTCGCCGTCGGGGCCGGCAGCCGCGGCGGCGCCGGCCGGGTCGTGCGAAGGATCGGCCGGGTCGATCGCGAACGCTTCCAGGAGCATGGCCAGCCGGTCGCGGGCACGGACGGCCGGCTGTTGCGTTTCCGGGCCCGTCTGCTGCCTGCGGAGGCGGGCCGCGGCCTCGGCCATCGCCTCGGTCGCACCGTCGAGCACCATTTGCACCGCCTCGGCGCCGATCAGCTTACCGCTGAGCTGCTCGGTATCGCTTTGAACGGCCAGTTGCAGGCGCACCAGGTCGTGCAGATCGGCCAGGTGGGCGCGGGTGAGTCCGTCGGGCGAGTCGGCCAAGCGGTCCAACTGCCGCGTCCGGTCGATCACCCCCTGCTGGGAGTCGTGGAGATGCTTCACCGCGTCTTCGAGTTGGGCGAGTTGCTCGGCGGCCAGTTCGGCCTGGGCCAGGCGTCGCCGGGCCTCCAACTGCCGCAGCGCGCGTTCAAGCAGTTCCTGCGCCTGCCCCGACTGCGCCGCCCCCTCCGCCGCGGTGCCATCGTCGGCGGCCTGCGCGGCGGCGTCCATCCGATCGCCCGCCTGCTCGGCCGATCGGGCCGCTTCCTTGGCCAGCAGGCGCTCCATGCGTCGCGCGGCCCGCGTAGTCTCTTCGGCCAGCTCGGCTTGCCGGTCGCTAAGCGATTCGAGCCGCCCTCGGGCATCGGCCGCGTTGGCGCCCTTGTCTTCTTCATCCTGGGCGACTTCGCGGAAGCCGGCGGCCGTTTCGGCTTGGCGGCGGGTCATCTCGGCCAGTTCCGTTTCCATCTCGCGGAGTCGCTCGACCAGCCGCTCCAGTTCATGCTCGCGCCGGTCAGCCAGGATGTCGAGCACCTCTTGCA